>SEHC01000051.1 GCA_004173415.1 Lysobacteraceae bacterium | reverse complement strand
GCAGCGACTGGTCGGCCTGGAAGCGCAGGCGCTCGAAGAACGCGCCCTCGCCTTCGCGGTAGCGGAACGGAATCAGCGTGAAGACCAGATGCCTGTCGGTCTGGGCGAAGCTGTGCAGGTAGCCTTGCACCGGGGTCTGGAGCACGTCGCCGGAGATCAGCTTGCCGTCGGCACCCACGTGCCAGACGAACAGGCCCGCACCGCCCATCATGCTGATCGCGCCGAAATTCCACACCGAGCCATCGCGGTCGACCAGCGGATGCGCGGAGAACGGGAGGCTGGCCAGGTCGGGACGCCAGGTCACCGGACCGATCGTGGTCAGCTGGTCGGGATCGAGCTCGAAGGCCGATCCGGCTTCGCTCAGCGCGAACAGGCGGCCGCCCAGGGTCATCACCGAGGTGTTGGCGGTATTGGCGTCGTCGTTGTTGCGGATCGGCTGCCTGTCCGGGATGGTGGTGCCGGCCACCGGATAGAGGAAGCGGCCGGCTTTCTGTTCGCGGGTGAACTTGGGCGTGGCGACCATGCGCGCGTGATGGCGCACCCGGTCCTGGCCGAACTGCCAGCCGTGGACCATGCCGTCGCCGTCGAACCAGTGTTCGTAGCGGAAGCCGGCGCGTTCGGTCCAGGCCGGGCCGTTGCGGTACAGGGTGCCGGCGAAACCCTTGGGCAGGCGCCCCTCGATCTCCAGCACACTGGGCCCCATCGATTCGGCGTCCAAGCTTTTCCAGCCGGCCAGCCACGGATGTTCGTGCAAGCTCTGGGCGAACCGGGCCGGATCGCCGGCCCGGGCCAGCGACCCATGCAGCAGCGACGGCGCCAGCGCCGCCACGGTGGCGCCGGACAACAGGGTGCGAAGGAAGCGGCGACGTCCGCCGGCGATCGTGTCCATGGCGGCGGCCTCAGCGCAGCGCGACGTCGATGGCGGCGTCGCTGCCGCTGACTTCGAAGCCGGCTTCCTCCCAGGTCGGCTTGCGCATGACCGAGGGGTTGTTGCTGAAGCCGTAGCCTTCCAGCGGCATGCCCATGACGTTCATGTCGAGCTTGCCGTTGGCGTTTTCGTCGTGGGTGACCATCACCGCGTAGCGACCCGGCTTCAGGTCCTTGAAGGTGAACTTCGCCGTCTCGCCCTGTGCCGGCGCGCCATCGACCTGCACCGGCGCGGCGCCGCCGTCCCAGGCCTGCTGCGAATCGACCACCGCCACCTTGACCAGTCCACCCTGGACGCGGATGCCGTGCAGGTTGACGGTGAGTTCGCCGGCGACGGCAGCGCCGGTGGCGGCGAGCGACAGGGCGGTGGCAAGGACGATGGAAGCGAGCGGCGAAGCGACGTTGCGGTTCATGGCGTGGTCCTCGGACCGGGAAGGTAGGTCAAGTCTGTGCCTGCGCGGCACGGCGTTCAGATGCCGGCAGTCACCGATCCGCAGTGCCGGAAGTCATTTTCGACGCCGCCCTCATTGCCATCGCCGCAGCCAGCGCCCAGCATTGGCTGATGCGCGAATTCCTCAGAAACCTGTTGCAGCCGCTGAACCTGGCGGGTTTTTTCACCATTGCCGGGGTGGCGCTGTCGTTGCGATTCACCGCGCGCGAGGTGACCGTGCCGGCGACGCTGTGCCTGGTCGCCTTCGCGGCCCTGTTCACCGTGCTGGGTGCGACCGCCGAGCACCGCAAGCGCGTGCGCTCGGTGCTGCTGGTGCTGATGGCCGGCGCGGCGCTTTTCCAGATCAGCCTGGCGCCGGATCTTGGCACCGCGCAGATCCTGCTGGTGATCTGGGTCGCCTGCGCGTTCTCCACCTGGCCGGTTGGCATCGCGATTCCCGCGGCCCTGCTGGCCGATGCGGTCTTCTACCTGCTGGTCCGCGATGCCGGCTTCCGCTCGCCGCTGACCATGGTCATGATCAATATGGGCTTCCAGGCGCTGGCCGCGCTCTGCGTGTACTACGCGGTCCGTGCCGAGTCCTCGCGCGACCAGCTGGCCCTGGTCAACGCCGACCTGTTGGCCACCCGCGCGCTGCTGGCCGACAGCGCCCGCGATGCCGAGCGCCTGCGCGTGGCGCGGGAACTGCACGACGTGGCCGGGCACAAATTGACCGCGATGAAGCTCAACCTGCGCGCCCTGGCGGCCGATCCGGCCCTGGCGGACCGCAGCGAGGTGCTGATCGCCGCGCAGCTGTCCTCGGAGTTGCTGGAGGACATCCGCAACGTGGTCCAGGCCCTGCGCGATGCGCGCGGCCTGGACATGCAGACGGCCCTGCGCGCGCTGGCCGCGCCGATGCCCCGGCCGGTCCTGCGCCTGGCAGTGGCCGAGCAGGTCCACGTCGCCGATCCGGTGATCGCCGAAACGATCCTGCGCATCGTCCAGGAAGCGATGACCAATGCCGCCCGGCATGCCGATGCCGACACGCTGTCGGTCAGCCTGCGCCATGACCGGGGCAGGATCCTGCTCGACATCGAGGACGACGGCCGGTTGCGCGGCGCGCTGCGAGAAGGCAACGGCCTGGCCGGCATGCGCGAGCGGGTCGCCGCGGTCGAGGGCAACCTGGTGATCGGCGCCCTGGCCGACGACCAGGCCCTGGTGCGGGCGGGATTGCGCGCCCTGCTCCAGCAGCAGGGCATCGTGGTCGCGCTGGAGGCCGAAGACGGCGCCGACCTGCTGGAGCAACTGGCCGGGCAGGCGGTGGACGTGGTCCTCAGCGACATCCGCATGCCCGGCACCGATGGCATCGAGGCCCTGCTGCAGCTGCGCGATCGCGGCGACCGCACCCCCGTGTTGCTGCTGACCACCTTCGACGACAGCGACCTGCTGCTGCGCGCCACCGATGCCGGGGCCCAGGGCTTCCTGCTCAAGGACGCCGCGCCCGAAGACCTGCGCGACGCTATCGCGCGGGTGGCCGCCGGCGAAACCCTACTGCAGCCGGTCAGCACCGACCCGGTGCGCGCGCGCTTCCGCTTCCACGACGAAACCGCCCCCTCGGACACCTTCAGCGAACGCGAGGTGGCGATCCTGCGCCTGCTGGCCGGCGGATATTCGAACAAGGAGATCGCCCGCAGCCTGTTCCTGGCCGAGGGCACGGTGAAGAACTACGTCTCCACCATCCTCGACAAGCTCGGCACCCGCGATCGGACCCGGGCGGTGCTCAAGTCGATCACCTTGCGCATCATCTGAAGCGGGGACGGCTCAGCCCAGCCACGCCACCACCAGGCCGGCGGCCAGCGCCAGCAGCAGGCCGGTGGCGACCCGCAGGCCGTAGGCGCGGCCGCCGCTGGCCAGCGCGATCGCCGATTTCGTCCCCAGGCTGGCTGCCAGCAGGCCCAGCATCAGCCAGCGCGCCTGCCCCAGGTCGACGCTGCCCTTGCCCACCAGGCTGCCCAAGGTGGCCACTGCCGCATGCAGTTCGGCCATGGCCGAGAGGATCGCCGCGGCCATCGCCCCGGCCGGTCCGATCCAGGCGCTGAGCGCCGCCGACAGCAGGACCAGCGCCGCGACCAGCAGGGCGAAGCCCAGTGCATGGCCGAAGCGGAACATGCGGCTTTGCGCGGTCGGCGGCGGGATCTGCTCGTCGCGGCCGGCGCGCAGGCCCAGCAGGCCGCCGCCCAGCAACACCCCGCCCACCGCCAGCAGCTCCGGCAGCAGGCCGGTGGCCAGCGCCGGCGACACCGTCCACAGGATCGGCACGCACAGGCTCAGCGACGCCAGGTTGGCGAGCAACGCGGCGGCCACCGCCGAGCGCAGCAACGCCGGGGTTTCCTTGCTGCGCTGGCCGAATCCGATCACTGCCGCGGTGGAGGAAACATAGCCGGCGAAGAATCCGGCCACCGCCAGGCCCCAGCGGTTGCCGACCACGCGCAAGGCCACGTGGCCCAGCGCGCTGACCCCCATCACCAGGACCACGAGCTTCCACAGGGTGGCCAGGTTGATCGCCCCGAACGGGCCGATGTCCCGGTCCGGCAGGATCGGCAGCACCACCAGCGCGGCGGCCAGCAGCATCAGCCCATCGAACACCTCGCGTTCGCTCAGGCGTTCGCGGCTCAATCGATGCAGGGGTTCCTTGGCATACAGCAGCACCGCCACCAGCACCGCCAGACCGGTGCCCAGGGCGGCCGAGCGCATGGCCATGCCGCCGAGCAGGAAGGTCAGCACCAGCGCGATCTCGCTGGTCAGGCCGGCATCTTCGGCATGGGTGGCATGGTAGGCCATCGCCGCCAATACCCCGACCAGCGCCAGCGCCACCAGGAACACCGGTGCGCCGAGCCACGTCGCCACCGCCGCAGCCAGCGCGGCCAGCGCATGGGTGCGCAGGCCGGCGATCGCATGGCCGCGTGCATGGCTGCGTTCGCGGACCAGGCCGATCAGCAGCCCCAACCCGAGCGCGGAAGAGAATCCCAGCAGGGAAACGGTGTCGAATCCTGGCATTACGTCGCTCCGGTGATCGCCGGGATTCTGGCATGCGCTTGCATCCCCTGCCCAAGACCGGACAATGCCCGCGTCCTCCCCGCCCCCGTGGTGCCATGTCCACCCAACACAACGCTCCCGTTTCCCTGACCCGCTACCTCATCGAAGAACAGCGCGCCGGGCGCATCGACGCCGACCTGCGCCAGCTGATCGCGGTGGTGGCACGGGCCTGCACCAGCATCTCCATCGCCGTGAGCAAGGGTGCGCTGGGCGGGGTGCTGGGTGATGCCGGCACTGGCAACATCCAGGGCGAGGCGCAGAAAAAGCTCGACGTGCTGAGCAACGACATCCTGCTGGAAGCCAATGCCTGGGGCGGCCACCTGGCCGCCTGCGCCTCCGAGGAAATGGACCATTGCCAGCCGATCCCCGATGCCTATCCGCGCGGCAATTTCCTGCTCCTGTTCGACCCGCTGGATGGCAGCTCAAACATCGACGTCAACGTCTCGGTCGGCACGATCTTCTCGGTCCTGCGCCATCCCGACGGGGTCGGCGCGGCGGCCGACGAGCATTTCCTCCAGCCCGGCAGCGCCCAGGTCGCGGCCGGCTACTGCATCTACGGACCCAGCACGATGCTGGTGCTGAGCGTGGGCCACGGCACCCATGCCTTCACCCTGGATCGCGAGCAGGGGGCGTTCATGCTGACCCAGCGTGACATGCGCATCCCCGAGGACACCGCCGAGTTCGCCATCAACATGTCCAACCAGCGCCACTGGGAAGCGCCGATGCAGGCATACGTCGAGGACCTGCTGGCCGGCAAGGACGGCCCACGCGGCAAGAACTTCAACATGCGCTGGATCGCCAGCATGGTCGCCGACGTGCACCGGATCCTGACCCGGGGCGGGATCTTCATCTATCCGTGGGACCGCAAGGATCCGTCCAAGGCCGGCAAGCTGCGGTTGATGTACGAAGCCAACCCGATGGGCCTGCTGGTCGAGCAGGCCGGCGGCGCCGCCAGCACCGGCCGCGAACGCATCCTTGGCGTACCGCCGCAGCAGCTGCACCAGCGTGTGCCGGTCTTCCTGGGTTCGCGCAACGAGGTCGCCGCGGTCGAGCGCTACCACGCCATCGCCGACGGGAAGGCCTGATGACCGGCCGCGCGGACTTCATCGAAGTCACCGACGCGGCCCTGGACCGGGCCAGCTGCGAGGCGATTGTGGCCCGGCTGCGCGGCAGCGGCGGCCTGCAACCCGGCCAGGTCGGCGGCGGCGTGTATCCGGAACTCAAGCGCAGCCGCGACCTGCGCATCGGCCATGAAGGCGAATGGTCCGACGTGGAGCAGCGCCTGCAGCAGGCGGTGTTCGCCGGCGTGCTCGGCTACCTGCGCAAGTACCCGCAAGTGCTGATCTCGCCGCTGATGCTGCAGCAGCCCGGCGCCGACGGCGCGCTGCGCCGCCTGCAGGCCGAGGACTTCGCCAGCATGGGCGATGCCCAGCTCGCCGAGCTGGCCCGCACCTGCCTGCGCCCCGGCGCGATCAACCTGCAATGGTATGCCGCCGGCGAAGGCGGCTATCCCTATTGGCATTGCGAACTGTATCCGCGCGACGCGGGCGCCGAGACCCTGCATCGGCACCTGCTGTGGACGCTGTACCTCAACGAGGACTTCGAGCAGGGCGAGACCGAATTCCTGTTCCAGCAGCGCAAGGTCACCCCACGCACCGGCAGCCTGCTGATCGCGCCGACCGCCTTCACCCATACCCACCGGGGCAACCGGCCCGAGGGCGGCGACAAGTTCATCGCCACCAGCTGGATCCTGTTCCAGCCCGCCGAGCGGCTCTACCGCGAGGGTTGAGCCTGGCCCGCGCGCACCCCGCCGCGCGCCTTCAGAACAGTTCGCCCTGGGGCGAGGGCGGGCGCGGAGCCACGAAACGGCTACAGTCCAGCGCGCGAGCCTGCCCCGGGAAACCGCACCTTTTCACCGCCAGGGCGAACCGGCGCGCCAGCAGGTCGGCATACACCCCTTGGCCGCGCATGCGCTTGCCGAAGGCCGCGTCGTAGTCCTTGCCGCCACGCAGCTGGCGGATCGTGCTCATCACGTGTTCGGCACGCTCGGGCACGTGGGTCTGCAGCCAGTCGCGGAACAGCGGGGCGACCTCGTGCGGCAGGCGCAGCAGCACGTAGCCCGCGCTCTGCGCTCCGGCGGCGCGCACCGCCTCGAGCACCGCTTCCAGCTCGCTGTCGTTCACCCACGGGATCACCGGCGCGACCATGACCCCGACCGGCACTCCGGCTTCGCGCAGGGTCCTGATCGCCCGCAGCCGGGCGTGCGGCGCCGAGGCACGCGGTTCCAGCACCGCCGAAAGCCGGTTGTCGAGCGAGGTCACCGAAAAATGCACCCGCACCAGGTCGTCGCGCGCCAGCGGCGCCAGCAGGTCCAGATCGCGGGTGACCAGCGCGTTCTTGGTGATCAGGGTGAAAGGATGGCGGGTCTCGGCGAACACTTCGATCAGGCGCCGGGTCAGCTGCAGCTTGCGCTCGACCGGCTGGTAGGCGTCGGTGTTGATGCCCAGCGCGATCGGGCTGACCTGGTAGCCGGGGCGGGCCAGCTCGCGGCGCAGCAGCTCCGGCGCATTGGTCTTGGCGAAGATCCGGGTCTCGAAGTCCAGGCCCGGCGACAGGCCCAGGTAGGCGTGCGAGGGCCGCGCGAAGCAGTACGAGCAGCCGTGCTCGCAGCCGCGGTAGGGATTGACCGACTGCGAGAAGCCGATGTCCGGCGACTGGTTGCGGCTGATGATGCTGCGCGCGGTCTCTTCGCGGACCTGGGTGCGGGGCAGGACCTCGGCGAACTCTTCGGCCGCGTCCGGTTCCCAGCCGTCATCCACGGCCTCGCTGACCGCGACCTCGAAACGTCCGGGCAGGTAGCCGCTGGAACCCCTGCCCTTGATCGCTGCGCCCATGTCCCAGTCTCGCCGGTTGCGGTCTCAATGGCGGCGACTCCGCATAGAATCAAACTATGCTCGAGACCGTTCACTCCGCGTGGAATGCGTTCGTTTCCATTCCGCACCTGAAGCTGTACCTGACCGCCGCGTGGCTGCTGTACCTGGTGCCGCTGTGCTTCTGGATCGTGCTGCAGAAGCGCGAACCGGTCGCGACCCTGAGCTGGGTGCTGTCGCTGGCCATGCTGCCCTATGCCGGCTACCTGATCTACTTCCTGCTGGGCCCGCAGAAGATTACCCGCCACCGCCTCCGCCGGCACCTGTCGCGGCTGGACATGGACGCGCACGATGCGGTCAGCCCGGTCGACGACGGCCATCCGGAGCTGGGGCAGCTGGCCCAGGCCACCACCGGGCTGCCACCCTCGACGGCCACCTCGGTGCAATTGCTGGTCGACGGGGCGGCGACCTATGACGCCCTGCTCGATGCCATCGCCGCGGCCAGCAACCACATCCACCTGGAGTACTACATCTACATGCCCGACCAGACCGGCACGCGCCTGCGCGACGCCCTGGTGGAGCGCGCCAGGGCCGGGGTCAAGGTCCGGCTGTTGCTGGACGCGGTGGGTTCTTCGAAAGTCAGCCGCGCCTTCCTGCGCCCGCTGCTGGGGGCCGGGGCCGAATTCGCCTGGTTCCACCCGACCCGGTTCCGGCCCTTCACCCGGCCCTGGCTCAACCTGCGCACCCATCGCAAGATCGTGATCGTCGATGGCCGCATCGCCTTCACCGGCGGCATCAACATCACCGACGAGGAGAACGAGCGCCTGCACCACAACGCCTACCGCGACCTGCACCTGCGCATCGAAGGCGAGGTGGTGCGCAGCCTGCAACTGGTGTTCGTGGAGGACTGGACCTATGCCACCGGGCACAAGCGCAAGGACTTCGAGGGTACCCAGCTGTGGCGCGCGACCGAGCCGGGCGTGGCCGGCGGGATCTCGGCACAGACCCTGATTTCGGGCCCGGATTCCTCGTGGGAGGCGATCCACCGCCTGCACGTGGCCGCGATCCACGAGGCGAAGTCGCGGGTCTGGCTGGTCACTCCGTATTTCGTCCCCGGCGAAGCCGCGCGCATGGCCCTGACCTCGGCGGCCCTGGGTGGCCTGGACGTGCGCCTGCTGGTGCCCAAGCTGAGCGACTCGCGGCTGGTGACCTATGCGGCCCGCTCGTATTTCGACGAACTGCTGGCCGCCGGCATCAAGGTCTACGAATACGGCCCGCGCCTGCTCCACAGCAAGGCCCTGCTGTGCGACGACCATCTGGCGATCATCGGCAGCGCCAATTTCGACCACCGCAGCTTCCGCCTCAATTTCGAGGTGTCGATGCTGTTCCGCGACCGCACCATCGCCGCCACCCTGGCCCAGCTGATCGAGGGCGAGATGGCCGATTCGGCCCCGGTCCAGGACCAGCGCAACCGGTCGTTCTGGCGCAATCGCCTGCCCGAGGCGCTGGCCCGCCTGATGTCGCCGTTGCTGTGAACCGGTTGGCGTTTCCTGGCAACGAAACTAGTAGAATTTCGGCATTGCCCGGAGGGGAACGATCCATGCACTGGCTGTTCTTGCTGCTTGCCCTGGCCGCGATGGGGGTCGCATTGAAGACCACGTCGGCGGCGTTGATGGTGGTCTGCCTCCTGCTCTCGCTGGGGCTGTTCGTGGCCTGGATCATGGGCTGGTATGCCGCGCGCATCGGCAGCGGCAGCCGCGACGAAAGCCAGATGATCGACCCGCTGGAACTGCGTCGCCTGCGCGAGATCGCCGAAGCGCGCAAGGCCGGCCTGCAACAGCCGCCCGAGCCGCCGGCCCAGCCTTGAGCCGGGCGCGAATCGAAACCGGCATCTGCCGATGACCGCGCTCAGCGTCAACGTCAACAAGATCGCGGTGATCCGCAACTCGCGCGGCGGCAGCGAACCTGACGTCGTGCGCGCCGCGCGCACCTGCCTGCAGGCCGGCGCCGATGGCATCACCGTGCATCCACGTCCGGACCAGCGCCACATCCGCAGCGACGACGTGCTGGCACTGGCCGCACTGACCCGGCACCTGCAGGTCGAACTCAACATCGAGGGCAATCCCTTCGCCCCGCCGCGGCCCGGCTACCCGGGCCTGATCGAGCTGTGCAGGCAGGCGCGGCCGGCACAGGCCACGCTGGTGCCCGATGGCGACGGCCAGGTTACCTCCGACCACGGCTTCGATTTCGCCCGCGACGGCGAGCGCCTGCGTCCGCTGGTGGCTGCATTGAAATCACTGGGCTGCCGGGTCAGCCTGTTCGTCGATGCAGCGGTCAGCGGACTGGAGCAGGCGCGGGAGAGCGGCGCCGATCGCATCGAGATCTACACCGGCCCGTATGCCGAGGCCCACGCGCACGGTGCTGCCGGCCCGGCCCTGGCCGATTGCATCGCCACCGCCAGCCAGGCACAGGCGCTGGGGTTGGGGGTCAATGCCGGACACGACCTGAGCCAGGCCAACCTGGCCGATTTCCTCCAGGCCGTGCCTGGCTTGCTCGAGGTTTCCATCGGCCATGCGCTGATCGGCGAAGCGCTGTATGCAGGCCTGGAATCCACGGTCCATGGCTACCTGCGGATCCTGCGGACGGCCCCGGCGGCCTAGCTTCTACGCGGACCAGCGGTTTGCCCATTGCCCTGCCGGGCCGCGGCCAAATCCCTGCTTACCGGCTTGCTCAGGGCTGGATCCCGATATTGGCGATACCCCGCGCGCGCGCTTCGGACAACACCGTGACCATGCCCTGGTAGTCCGCATCGCCCGAGGCACTGACCCGCAGGACCACGCGCGGATCGGCGGCGACCGCCGCTTCCAGCCTTTCCCACAGCTCCTGGTTGCCCAGCGGTCTGTCGTCCAGCCGGTAGGAACCGTCGCTGCCGACGGCCACCCGCAACTGCATCGGCTTGAGCGGCGACGGCGGCGCGGCTTGCGGCAACGTGGCCTGCAAGTTTCGCGACAGCATCGGCGTCGAAACCATGAAGATCACCAGCAGGACCAGCATCACGTCGACCAATGGGGTCATGTTCATTTCGGCAATGGCCGGGGCACGGACGGAAGCAGAGAAAGCCATGGCGGACTCCTTGCATCGGTGGCTAAGCCCACGCTACGCCCCCGAGCCCGGCCGACGCAAGCCGGGCCCTGGATAAGTCGTGCGCCGGAAACGACCACGCCGCCCGGAGGCGGCGTGGAAGCAATCGTCTGCAGTGATGCGGTCGACCGGATTACTGCTGCTGGACGAAACCGATCTTGAGCATCCGTGCGTTCTTGGCTGCGGCCAGCACCTTGGCCATCACGTCGTACTGCGCATCGGGATTGGCGTCGATCTGCAGCAGCGGCTGGTTGGTCGGATCGCGCTGGACTTCCGCTTCCATCATGCTCTGCAGGGCGCTGATCTGGACCGTGCCGTTGTTCCAGGTGACCTGGCCGGTCGCGTCGATCTTGAGTTCGATCGGCGGCGGCGGTTCGCGTACCTGCGGCGGCGGGTTGATCACCCGCTGCGGCAGGTCGACGTCGATCGGGTAGGTCATGACCGGCGCGGTCACGATGAAGATGATCAGCAGTACCAGCATCACGTCGACCAGCGGAGTGACGTTGATGTCGGCCATCGGCTGGCCCCTGCCGGAACCGGTAGTAAATGCCATGGCTTACTGGCTCCTGTCTTTGGTCGCGACGAAGCCGATGTCCAGCATGCCCTGTTCTTGGGCGATCTTGGTCACTTCGTTGATGGTGCGCATCTTCGTGGTCCGGTCGCCGCGCAGGTTGAGCGGCGGTTGCGGAGTGAGTTGGGCGGTGCTGGAAAGGCGCGACTCCAGGATTTCCTTGGTGATGCGCTCATCGCCCCAGTACAGGTCGCCGTTCTCCTTCACCGAAATGGTGATGGGCAGCTTGCGCTTCTCGGCTGCTTCGGGGTCCTGGTTGAGGTTGGCCTCGGGCAGCTTGATCTGCACTTTGTGCGACATCAGGGGTGCGGTGATGATGAAGATGATCAGCAGTACCAGCATCACGTCCACGAGGGGCGTGACGTTGATGTCGGCCATGGGGCCGCCGCTGTCGTTACCACTACTGAAGGCCATTTCCGGGCTCCGTTCTTATGCGGTTGGATCTGTACGTGCTTCGGACCGGCTCAGCGCACGCGCGAGCCGGTGGCGAAGAAGTCGTGCAGGTCGTGCGCGAAGGTGTCGAACTTGGCGTTGGTGGCACTGTTGGTGCGGTTGAAGAAGTTGTACGCCAACACCGCGGGGATCGCCACGAACAGGCCCAGGGCGGTCATGATCAGCGCCTCGCCGACCGGACCGGCGACTGCGTCGATGGAAGCCTGGCCGGTCGCGCCGATCTTGATCAGGGCGCCGTAGATGCCCCACACGGTACCCAGCAGGCCCACGAACGGGGCGGTCGCGCCGAC
>SEHC01000471.1 GCA_004173415.1 Lysobacteraceae bacterium | reverse complement strand
GGCGGCATGAGCATCGCCCTGGCGGCCATGGCCGACAGCTTCATCGCCAATGCCAACGCCGCGGGCATACCGATGGAGGTGCTGCACCGGGTCGCGGCGATGGCCTCCGGGGGCATGGATACCCTGCCGCACAACGGAGCGGTGATCACCCTGCTGGCGGTGACCGGGCTGACCCACCGGCAGTCGTACAAGGACGTGTTCGCGATCACCGTGATCAAGACCCTGGCGGTGTTCTTCATCATCGCCCTGTACTACGCCACCGGCCTGGTCTGATCACGGCCAGGCGCGCATAGCCGCGGCTTGCGGCGACCACGGCCTGTGCGCCAGGTCGCAGACAGGCGCACAGGCCTGCCTATACTCGCGTTTTCGTGGGGATTCCCTGGAGAACGCTGATGGCGCGACGCACGTCCCGCTCCAACCGGGCCATGCCCGTCGACCGCCGCGCCCGCGACGGCCAGGCGGAGGGCCGCCTGTTCCGCCAGGACCGCGCGCCCTCGCCGGGCCGCGGCGCCGGTATTGACCCGCTCGGCCTCGAGGCCGAGGTCCGCGCCCGCCACAAACGCCTGTACGGCGCCGGCACGGCCGCACCGCCGCTGCCGCCTGCGGGCGACGCGGCCGCTGGGCAGGTCCCGCAGGACCCGGCCTCCGCCCACGCCACTGCCAACAGTTCCAGGCCACGGCTGCGCACCCTGGGCAAGCCTGCCTTCGTGGTGCGTGCGCTCAACAACATGAGCTATGGGGCCACCCCCACCTCGATCGCCGAATTCAACGGCCTGGGCAGCAACGATTTCCAGCGCCTGGCCAACTGGGTGGACTGGCAGCTGGACTGGGCCGCGATCGACGACAGCGCGGTGGCCACCCGCCTGGCCAATGCCGGCTACACGACCCTGGGCAAGAGCCTGACCCAGCTGTGGGCCGACCACATCAAGGCCGATCCGGAATACAGCTTGCGCATGCGCCCGGCCTGGGAAGTGCAGCGCGCGTCCTACGTCCGCGCGACTTATTCCAGGCGCCAGCTGTACGAAGTGGTGGTGAACTTCTGGCACTCGCACTTCAATGTCATGGGCACCGACTTCAGCGTCGGCCCGGTCTTCGCCCATTACGACCGCGACGTGATCCGCGCCCACGCCACCGGCAATTTCCGCAGCATGCTCGAGGCGGTGGCCAAGAGCACCTCGATGCTCTACTACCTGGACAACCTCAACAACTCGCGCTCCGGTCCGAACGAGAACTACGCCCGCGAACTGCTGGAGCTGCACACCTTCGGCGCGGAGAACTACCTGGGCTTCATGGATCCGTTCCAGGTGCCCAAGTGCCCGGAAGACCCGGCCTACCCGATCGGCTACACCGACATCGACGTGTACGAGACCTCGGCCGCGTTCACCGGCTGGTCGGCCAAGAACGGGCATTGGCAATTCCCCGACGAGAACGACGGCACCTTCACCTACCGCCAGTCCTGGCACGACGCCGGGCCCAAGTTCCTGCTGGGCATGATGGTGTATCCCGAGCAGCCGGCGCTGAAGGACGGCCGCGACGTGCTGGACCGGCTGGCCAGCCATCCGCGCGTGGCCAAGTTCATCTGCAAGAAGCTGATCCGCCGCTTCATCAACGACACGCCCTCGCAGCGCCTCATCGACAGCGCCGCGGCGGTCTTCCGCAACCACTGGCAGCATCCGCGGCAGATCGAGATCACCCTGCGCCACATCCTCAATTCGGATGACATGTACAACAGCTGGGGACAGAAGATCCGGCGGCCATTCGAGGCCACCGTCGCGGCCATGCGCGTGCTCGGCCAGGACTGGACCCTGCGCCTGGACCATCCCAAGAGCGACGAGTTCATGTGGCGGGTGGGGCCGACCGGGCATGCACCCTACACCTGGCCGGCGCCGAACGGCTTCCCCGACGTCGCCCAGGCCTGGTCGGGCGCCAATTCCTTCGCCATGACCTGGAAGCTGATCAACTGGATGACCGAGACCAAGGACGCCGAGGTGCC
>SEHC01000470.1 GCA_004173415.1 Lysobacteraceae bacterium | reverse complement strand
CCTGCACAGCTTCGCCCAGACCGACAGGCATCTGGTCTTCACGCTGATTCCGTTCCGCTACCGCGAAGGCGAGGGCGCGTTCTTCGAGCGCCTGCGCTTCCAGGCCGACCAGTCGCTGCACATCGCGGTGGTGCCGAAGGATGCGCCGGACACGGCGCGCTGGTTCGAAGCCGACTTTGCCGCGATCTACCACTTCGGCGATGCCCATGAGCGCAATGGCGAAATCATCATGCGCGCGGTGCAGCACCTGGACATCGAGGAAGCGCGTTCGCCGATGCGCGCGGCCATGAGTGGTGGCGTGGACGCACATGCGGGCCAGGGCCGGCTGCGCGAACTGCGCCTGGGCCTGCACGATGGCAGGGCGCGCTGGCGCGACACCGGGGTGGCCGGGATCGAGTTCCCGCTGTTCGATCCGCGCAGCCGTGGCGATCGCCCCGCCACGATCTTCGCCCCGACCAACGAGGGCGCGCATGCGGCCCCGTACTTCAACGCGGTGGCCGCCTTCGACGTGCAGCGCGGGCGCCGCCAGGTGCATGGCTATGGCGAATCGGTGCTGGCCGAGGAACACGTGTTCGTGCCGCGACCCGGCAGCACCCGCACCGGCGACGGCTGGCTGGTCGGCACGCTGCTGGACAGTGCACGCGGGCGCAGCGGGATCGCGGTACTGGATGCGGAACACGTCGATGCAGGTCCCGTGGCGCAGGCGTGGCTGCCACATACGCTGCCGCTGGGATTCCACGGGCATTTCGCGGCCGCGAATCCCCGTTCGCCAAACCCCTTCCCCGTGCAACCCGTCACCGGCCAGTCATGACGGCGCCCAATGCGGCAACGTCCCCTATTACCGCTTGGCTCGACATCGGCACGTTCATCGTGCTCGCGACGCTGATATCGCTTCCGTTCCGATTGGGCATGGTCGATCAGCCCTGGCTGTCAGCGACAGTTTTCGGTGTGCCGGTATGGCGTGCCTTGCTGGAGGGCAGCGGACCGATCATCGCCACCGTGGTGGCGACCCGTGGCTTCAGGCGGCACTGGTGGCCGATCACCTTTGCAGGCTCGTCGCTGCCACACGCCGCGGCAATACTGGCCATACCGTGCCTGGTTTTCATGCTGGCGGGGATTCCCAACAGCAACGGCGCGTCGCCGCACCTGTTCGGCCTGATGCTTGCAATGACGCCCGTGGCGTATTGCGTGTTCGAAGAGTCCGGCTGGAGGGGCTATCTGCAGAACGCATTGCAAGGCGTTCCAGCGGCCAGCCGGTACGTGCTGATCGGCCTGGCCTGGTATGCATGGCATCTGCCATTCCTGGCCGAAGGCGCGACGCTGGGCAACCAGTGCGCCTTCCTCGCGCTACTCGTAGGAGCGAGTTTTCTGCTGGGCCGGCTGGCCGATGAAATGCATTCGGTCTTCCTTGTCGCCGGATTCCATCTTGCGGTCAACCTGCTGTCGTTCAATCGGCTCTTCGAAGAAGCGAGCCCGGGCCGGAAACTCCTCCTGCTCATCGGTTGCATCGTTCTATGGGTTCCGGTCATCCTGCATTGGAAGCGGCATGCGACGCGCCCGGGTCAAAACGCGCAAGCGAACCCACTTCAAACGGATCGGCCCGCGCATCACCAGGGTGAATGAACCGTCGCGACGGCGGGCTCAGCGCGACCAAAGCCACTGCGCGCCGAGCAGCCAGGTCCGGCCGGGGCCGGGTTCGTAGAAGCGGCCGTTGCCCTCGTTGACGATGACCGAGCCGATATGGGCCCGGTCCAACAGGTTGTCGACGCGCGCGAATGCACGCAGGCTGCCGGAAGCCAGGCGCCATTCGCGGGCCGCTTCCAGGTTGAACAGGAAATAGCCCGGCGCCTGTTCGGTGGCCACGTCGTTGACCACCACTTCGCCCACGCCTTCGCCTTCCAGCGCCGCGCTCCAGCGTTCGCCGCGCCATTGCAGGCGGCTGGAGAATTGCTGGCGGGGCACGCCGGGAATGCGTGAGCCCGCGGCTACCGGCGTGGA
>SEHC01000469.1 GCA_004173415.1 Lysobacteraceae bacterium | reverse complement strand
CTGTTGTCCGAGTCGACCTTCCGCCATCAGATCGAGGCGGACATCGAACCGTTCCGCGGCATCCTGCTGGGCCTGTTCTTCCTCAGCGTGGGCATGTCGCTGGACCTGGCGGTGGTGGCCGGCAGCTGGCAGCTAATCCTCTCCGGCGTGCTGGCGATGATGGCGGCCAAGGCACTCTGCATCTACGTGGTCGCCCGGGTCACCCACAGCCTGCATGCCGACGCGCTGGACCGGGCGGTGTTGATGGCCCAGGGTGGCGAGTTCGCCTTCGTGCTTTTTTCCGCCGCCGCCGCCGCCCGGGTCATCGATGCGACGGTCAACGCCAACCTCACCGCCATCGTGGTGCTGTCGATGGTCCTTACCCCGTTCTTCGTGGTCGTGCTCAAGCGGCTCACGCCCAAGGCCAGGGCCTCGATGGAAGGCATCGAGGAGGCCAACGGACTGACCGGCAGCGTGCTGATCATCGGTTTCGGCCGCTTCGGCCAGGTGATGAGCCAGTCGCTGCTGGCCCGCGACGTGGACGTGACCATCATCGACACCGACATCGAGATGATCCGCAGCGCGGAGGAATTCGGCTTCAAGATCTACTACGGCGATGGCACCCGGCTGGATGTACTGCGCGCCTGCGGCGCCCAGAACGCGCAATCGATCGCGGTCTGCATCGATGACAAGGAGGCGGCCAGCCGCATCGTGGAGCTGGTCAAGCACGAGTTCCCGCAGGCACTGGTGCTGGTCCGTTCGTTCGATCGCGAGCACTCGCTGGCGCTGATCAGCGCGGGCGTGGACTTCCAGATCCGCGAGACTTTCGAATCGGCGGTGGAATTCGGCAAGGCGGCGTTGAAGAGCGTGGGCGTGCCGCAGGGAGAGGCCGACGACATCGCCGAGCAGATCCGCCGACGCGACGCCGAACGCTTCGAGCTGGAGATGGCCAGCGGCAGCCTGAAGGCCGGCGTTCCGATGCTCTATGGCAACAAGCCAGTGCCGGCCAAGCCCACGCCGACGCCGTTCACCAAGCCCAGGCGCGAAGCGCGGCCGCTCAACGAAGAGGCCGCCGAGGCCATCGGCGAGGAAGAAGAGGAGTAGCCGCGGGCCGCCTAGCCGTGGCCTCGCTGCGCTTCGGCGAAGGCGGCCAGTTGCTCCGGTGTCGCCTCCTGCTGGAACTTCGCCTTCCACTCGGCGAACGGCATGCCGTAGACCCGTTCCCTGGCCTGCTCCTTGCTCAGCGGCCGGCCGCCTGCCTCGGCCGCCTCGCGATACCAGTCCGACAGGCAATTGCGGCAGAAGCCGGCCAGGATCATCAGGTCGATGTTCTGCACGTCGCTGCGCTCGACGTTGAGGTGCTGCAGCAGCCGGCGGAAGGCGGCGGCTTCGAATTCGGTGGTGTCGGACATCGCGGAATCGGGGACAATGGGGGCCTGTGACTTTACACCGCGCGCCGATGACCGACTCCCACCAAGCCCGCATCCTCGACGGCCGGACCATCGCCGAAGGCCTGCTCGACGAACTCAAGGTCAAGGTCGAGGCCCGCGTCGCGGCCGGACTGGAGCGGCCCGGACTGGCCGTGGTCCTGGTCGGGGGCGACCCGGCCTCGGCGGTGTACGTGCGCAACAAGCGGCGGGCGGCCGACAAGGTCGGCATCGAGGCCTTCGACTACGACCTGCCCGCGGGGACGACCGAGCAGGACCTGCTGGCCCTGATCGACCGGCTCAACGCCGATCCCAGGGTCCACGGCATCCTCGTGCAGCTGCCGCTGCCAGGCATCCCGGATGCGCGCCGCCTGATCCACCGCATCGACCCGCGCAAGGACGTGGACGGCTTCCATCCGGAGAACGTCGGCCACTTGGCCCTGCGCGAGTTCGGACTGCGCCCGTGCACCCCGCGCGGGATCACCACGCTGCTGGCCTATACCGACAAGCCGGTCCGCGGCCAGAACGCCACCATCGTCGGGGTCAGCAACCACGTCGGCCGGCCGATGGCGCTGGAACTGCTGATCGCCGG
>SEHC01000468.1 GCA_004173415.1 Lysobacteraceae bacterium | reverse complement strand
GCCTGGGTCACGGCGGCCACGATCTCGGTGGCCGGGAACTCCATGTCCGGGCGCGTGGTGAAGGTGCCGGGCATGGCCTGGTAGGTGTTCAGCACCACCTGCGAGCGCTCGCCGCGGACCTTGGACAGCACCCAGTAATCGTTGACCACGACCATGTCGCAGCCCAGGACCACGTCGGCTTCGCCGGCGGCGATGCGCACGGCGTGGATGTCCTCGGGGGTGTTGGCGAAGCGGATGTGGGTGGTGACCGCGCCGCCCTTCTGGGCCAGGCCGGTCTGGTCGAGCACGCTGGCGCCCTTGCCTTCCAGGTGCCCGGCCATGCCCAGCAGGGCGCCGATGGTGACCACGCCGGTGCCGCCGACGCCGGTGATGAGGATGTTCCAGGGTTGCTGGAAGTCGGCCTTGAACACCGGCTCGGGCAGGTTGGCCAGCAGCTCGGCCGGATCCTTCTTCTTGCCCTTACGCGGCGCCCCGCCGTGCACGGTGACGAAGCTGGGGCAGAAGCCGGTGGTGCAGGAGAAGTCCTTGTTGCAGTTGGACTGGTCGATCTCGCGCTTGCGCCCGAACTCGGTTTCCTTCGGCAGCACCGACACGCAGAAGCTCTTCACCCCGCAGTCGCCGCAACCTTCGCAGACCAGGGTGTTGACCATCACCCGCTTCTGCGGATCTGCGAGCTTGCCGCGCTTGCGCCGGCGGCGCTTTTCGGTGGCGCAGGTCTGGTCGTAGATCAGGATGCTGACGCCCTTCACTTCACGCAGCTGCTTCTGCACCTCGTCCAGGCGCTTGCGATCGAAGAACTCCACGCCGGACGGGAAGATCTCCGGCTTGGACCACTTCCCGATCTCGTCGCTGACCACCACGATCGTCTGCACGCCCTCTGCGCGCATCATGTGCGCGATCTGCGGCACGCTGAGGGTGCCGTCGACCGGCTGGCCACCGGTCATGGCCACGGCGTCGTTGTAGAGGATCTTGTAGGTGATGTTCACCCCGGTGGCCACCGACTGGCGGATCGCCAGCGAACCGGAATGGAAGAAGGTGCCGTCGCCCAGGTTCTGGAACACGTGCGGCGTCTCGGTGAACGGCGCCTGCCCCGACCAGGTCACGCCTTCGCCGCCCATGTGGGTGAAGGTGTCGGTGTCGCGGTCCATCCAGGTGACCATGTAGTGGCAGCCGATGCCGCCCAGCGCGCGCGAGCCTTCCGGCACCACGGTCGAGGTGTTGTGCGGGCAGCCGCTGCAGTAGTGCGGCACGCGCGGGAAGTTGGCGCGCGGCAGCGCCATCTCCGCTTCCTTCTCTTCCATCCAGCGCAGGCGTTGCTCGATGGATTCGGTGCTGAAGAAACGCTGGATGCGCTTGCCGATCACCCCCGCAATCGTCGCGGGCGTGAGTTCCCCGGTCGACGGCAGAATCCATTCGCCGGCCTCGTCGTACTTGCCGACGATGGACGGACGCGGGCCCGCGCTGGCCGGCCAGTTGTAGAACTGTTCCTTCATCTGCCGCTCGATGAAGGCGCGTTTTTCCTCCACCACGACGATGTCTTCCAGGCCGTGGGCGAAGTTGGCGATGCCGACCGGTTCCAGCGGCCAGGTCATGCCCACCTTGTACACGCGGATGCCGATGTCCGCGCAGGCGGCCTCGTCCAGGCCCAGGTATTCCAGTGCCTGCAGCACGTCCAGGTAGCTCTTGCCGGTGGTGACGATGCCCAGCCGCGCGCGCGGCGAATCCAGCACCACGCGATCCACGCCGTTGGCACGGGCGAAGGCCTGCGCGGCCTTGACCGCATACCGGTGCAGGCGCATTTCCTGGTCCAGCGGCGGATCCGGCCAGCGGATGTTGAGGCCGCCGACCGGCATCTCGAAATCCTCCGGCATCAGGATGCTGCGCGCGAACGGATTGACTTCCACCGAGGCCGACGACTCGACCGTCTCGGCAATCGTCTTGAAGCCGACCCAGCGCCCGGTGTAGCGGCTCATCGCCCAGCCGACCAGGCCCAGGTCGA
>SEHC01000050.1 GCA_004173415.1 Lysobacteraceae bacterium | reverse complement strand
GGCGCCGAGATCAGCCGCGAGGTCGCGGTGATCACCGCCGCCCAGGCCAAGGAAGTGGCGATCGTGCAGGCCGACGCGGCCAAGCAGGTCGCCATCGTCGGCGCCGAGGGCAACAAGCAACAGACCGTGCTCACCGCCGAAGGACAGCTGGAAGCGGCCAAGCGCAATGCCGAGGGCATCGCGGTGGAAGGCCACGCCAAGGGCTCGGCCGAGACCGCGATCCTGATGGCGCCGGTGGACGCGCAGATCAAGCTGGCCGAGAAGATCGGCAGCGACCAGGGCTACCAGAACTACCTGCTGGGCATCCGCAACATCGAGGCCGCGCAGGCGGTGGGCACCGCCCAGGCCGAGGCGCTCAAGTCCGCCGACGTCAAAGTGATCTCCAACGCCGGCACCCCGGGCAAGGGCATGTCCAGCGTCATGGACCTGTTCTCCGCCGACGGCGGCACCGCCGTGGCCAGCATGCTGGAAGGCCTGGCGCAGTCGCCGGAAGGGAAGAAGTTGCTGGAGAAGTTCGTCGACCGGACGCCGTAGGGCCTGGTTACGGATCGAAGGCCTGCAGTAGCGGGCTGGCCAGCGCAGCGGTGACTGCGGCAATGGCGGCTTCCGGGCCCCCGACCGGGTAATCACCTACCTGGGCGGGGGAACCGAGATACCGGCGTCGGTCTGCAGCACCGGCTGCAGGCTTCCGTCCGGGAGGTACTGCAGATGCTCGACGGTGACCGCGCGGCGGCCGATCGAGCCATTCTGGTCGCCGATGGCGAGTGCGGCGTTGTGCAGGAACAGGTACCAGTTGCCCTTGAACCGGGCGATGCCGGGATGGATGGTGAAGCTGTACTTGCCCGAGCCGGTCAGTTCGCCGCGGTAGGTCCACGGACCCTGGATCGAGGGCGCGGTGGCGTAGGACACCTTTTCGTCACGGTGCGCGGCGCGGTCCAGCGAGGCGTAGGTCAGGTAGTACAACGCACCGCGCTTGTGCAGCCAGGGGCCTTCCTCGAAGTGCGGCGGGGTGATCTCGATGATCGGGCCGTCGATCCCGATCATGTCGGGCTTGAGCCGGGCGAGGTAGCACTGGCGATTGCCCCAGGCGATCCAGGTGCTGCCGTCGTCATCGGTGAACACGGTCGGGTCGATGTCCTCCCAGCTGTGGGTTCCCTTCGGCGTCATCTGGTTCGTGACCAGGGCCGAGCCTTTCGCATCGGTGAACGGGCCGGTGGGGCTGTCGGCAACGGCCACTGCAATCGCCTTGCCCGGATGCGTGTCGTCATGCTCCACGGCGGCATAGAACCAGAACCTGCCGTGCTTCTCGATGGCCTGCGCGGCCCATGCGTCGGCCTTGGCCCATTTGAAATCGGCCACCGTCATGATCGGGCCGTGGTCGACCCAGGTCGCCATGTCGGCGGTCGAGTAGACCAGCCACTCGCGCATGTTGAACATCTGGTCGCGCTCGGCCTGGTCGTGGCCGACATACAGGTAGAGCCGGTCGCCTACGACGAGCGGGGCGGGATCGGCGGTGAACTTGTCGCGGAACAGCGGATTGGCGTGCGGCGTGGTGGCCGGTTGCGCCTGCGCGGCCAGCGGCCCGGCCAAGGCCAGCAGCACTGCCAGGATGAGCGCCGCCAGTTCCCTGCAGTGACCTGTCATGACCGGGTCCCGTTGCGCAGGGCGTGGTCCAGGCCGGGAAATCTGTGGATCCGGATTCGGCCACGTGTCATCGCGCGGCGCCCTGCACGAGATCGCCGGCGTGCCTGCGATCCAGCCAGCCATGCATCTTCATCCAGCGGGCGAAGGCATCGAACCAGCCGCTGCTGGTCGTCGGTTTCGGGTACATGCCGAATCCGTGCCCGCCCTGTTCGTACAAGTGGAACTCGACCGGGCGCCCGGCCGCGCGCCAGCTTTCGACCAGGCCGAAGCCGCTTTTCGCGAACAGGCCGTCGTCGGCGGCCATGGCCACGAACAGCGGCGGCGCATCGGCGGGCACTTGCAGTGGCGCCAGCGGCCCGTAGATGTCAGCGATGAAGGCCGGCCCGGCCCCTTCGTCCGCAAGCGTGGTGGCGAGAGTGAGCATGGCGCCGGCGGAGAAGCCGACCATTCCGACGCGCTGCCGATCCACTCCCCATTCGCCGGCGCGGCCGCGCACCAGCGCAAGAGCGGCGCGGGCGTCGGCGATCTGCGGGCCGAGGCTGGCGATGGATGCGGCCGGATCGAGCCGGTGCGCGGGCACCGGGCCGGACATCAGGTCGCGCATCGAACGGGCGAAACCGTCCAGGTCGGGCGGGGTCTGGTTGAGCCGGTACTTCAGCACGAACGCGGCCACGCCGCGGTCGGCCAGCGCACGCGCCACGTCCCAGCCTTCGTTCTGCATCGACAGCGAGTGGAAGCCGCCGCCGGGGGCGACGATCACCGCCGTGCCGCTGGCCTTGTCCGGATCCGGCAGGAACGGGGTGAGGGTGGCGACGGCGACGTTGCGCGCGAACAGCTTGCCGTACTGGCGGTGCCAGGCTTCGGGATGAGTCGCGCCAGGCAATGGCCCCGTCCCCAGTTCGATCGAACCCGGCTGTGCGGGAATGGCGACGGTCGTCATCGCATCGTCCCGCGCGCTCGCCGGCGCGGCGATCATCCATGACCCCGCCGCCAGCGCGAAGCAGCCCAAGGCGGAAAGGAGGCGGCACTTCGACTGCATGTTTGTTCTCCAGCGGACGGGACGAACAGGCGCGTGGTCGCATTCGACGCCGAGTATAGGGCGGCGATTCGGCCAGGAGGACACCACCCGGCAAGTGCCAGGGCGGCCCGGCCCATGAGGGGCTGCTATGGGCGATCGACGGCCTGGAGTCGACCGGGGGCCTGGTCGCGTCGGTGGACGGGCTGGAGGCTGGCCGGCACAAAGGTGCAGCTGCCCCGCCTTGCCGACATCCAGCTCCATGCGCATGACGATCAGCAGCCGCGCGGTGGAAGTGGCGAGGCGGAAGATGGGAAGCCCGGGATCCGATTCGTTGGTGGCCCGCGCCAGATCGTCTGACCGCAGCCGCGTGATCAGACATTCTGCACAACGGCCGGATGTCCGATGCGCCGAAGGCTGGCTTTGCTGCCGCACGGTTTCTGCGGCGAGGGGTGGAATCCAACTTTGCCATTTACCGGCCTAGCCGACATCACCACGGTTCCGGTCCTGCATTTCATCATCCGGAAGTGTTGGCCGCGATACGCCTGACACAAGGAGAACGGGAGTATTGCCATGGGGTGAGGTTACGGTTTTGGTGCCGCCGTGTTAACCAGGGCGACGACCGCCGGCTCCAAGGTGCCCAGGCCGGCTGCCCGTCCGCGTGCCAGCGCGGCCTGGAGCGATCCGCCGCGATTCAGGGCCAGGTCCAGGGCAACCATTGCGCCCACCCGGTTCGAACTTGCGCAGTGGATCAGCACGCCGCCTTTCCGGCGCGCCTGGTCGAGCGCCAGGCCAAACCCGCGTACGCGCGCGAAGTCCAGGTCGGCGGCCCCCGCGATTGGCAAGGAGACGTAGTCCAGGCCCAGTTGGGCGGCCAATGCGGGTTCGTCGTACTCGACGGGTTCGTCCGACGTGCGCAGATTGATCACCGTGCGTACGCCCTGGCGCGCGAGTTCGGCAAGGTGGGTCGCGGTCGGCTGTCCGCTCGCATAGTGATCTTTGCTGAAGCAAGTGGGTGCGGTCATGGGAGTCTCCGGCAGGTGTGGGACGCGTCGATGCTTCAGATCCAGCCAAGCTCGGCGGCGGTTCGAAACAGCATGTACAAAGCGACGACCACGATCAGCCCGGCCAGAACCAGGTTGAGTGTGCCCTTCCGGTCGGCCAGCCGAGTGGCCAGGCGCGTACCGAAGAGGCTGCCGATCGCGCCACCGCCAATGAAGGTCGCCGCGAGCGGCCAGGCGACCAGGCCCGAGCTTGCGTAGCTCAATGCCGTAGTCAGCCCGAAAGCGCTCACGGCGACCAGCGAGGAGCCCACCGCAAAGAGGATCGGCATGCCTGTGGAGGCGATAAGCCCTGGCACCACCAGAAAGCCGCCGCCGATGCCGAAGAAGCCCGACAGCAGGCCGGTCGCGGCGCCCGATCCCAGCAGCTTGGGCGCATTACCGCGGTTCAGGACGACGGCCGGATCGCCCTCGCGTCCGCGCGAGCGAACCATCAGACCCGCGACCACCAGCATCAGCAGCGCGAACAGAGCCAACAGTTTCTGCCCATCCACCGCCTTGCCCAGCATCGCCCCGAACCATGCGCCGACCACGCCGGCAGTCGCGAAGGCTGCAGCGCAGCGCCACTTCACGTTGCGCTTGCGTGCATGGCTGGTGAGGCCGATCAATGCATTGGCCGCAACGGCAGCCGCGCTCGTGCCGATCGCCACGTGCGGGTCATCAATACCGACCAGGTAGACCATCAGCGGTACCGCCAGGATCGAACCGCCCCCACCAACGAGCCCGAGGGTGAATCCCACCGCGCTGCCCGACAGGGCGCCAAGCAGGAATTGCAGGCTAGTCATTAGCGCGTCTCGGTGCTGCCGCAGTAAGCGGCGTACAAGGTATCGAGCACGCTGGCGGCCGGACCGTCGGCCAACGAGTAGAAAATCGTCTGCGATTCGCGCCGGGTGTTCACGAGCGCCATCTGCCGCAGCAGCGAAAGGTGTTGCGAGAGCGCCGACATGCTCAGTCCGGTGATCGGCTGGAGTTCACCCACCGAACGCTCCCCTTCGACCAGTTGGCAGAGCACGAGCAGGCGCGCTGGATGGGCCAGTGCCTTCAACAGGTCGGCGGCTGCCCCGGCATGCCTCGCCATTTCCGTAGGGGAGGGCAGCATGCGGGCGGACTTCTTCAATGAACGGGCCATGGGCATGTACTTTAGGGATTGCTTGACAAGAATTTGCTATGGAGCTAATTTAGCTAATACTAAAGGTATATGCAAGGGGCTGTTCCATGAATCCGCAGGTGATGAGCTTTTACGATCCGGCAACGTTCACCTTTACCTACGTGGTGTACGAGCGGGAAGGCGGCCATGCCGCCGTGGTCGATCCGGTGCTCGACTACAACCCGGCGAGCGCCCGCACCTCGACCGTATCGGCTGATCGGGTGCTCCAGTTCGTACAGGCCAAACGCCTTACGGTGGACTGGATCCTCGAGACCCATGCCCATGCAGATCACCTGACCGCGGCCGCCTACCTCAAGCGGGCCACCGGGGCGAAGGTCGCGATCGGCCGCGGCATCACCCAGGTCCAGGAGCGTTTCAAGGTACTGTTCGGCCTTGAACCGGAGTTCGCCACCGACGGCAGCCAGTTCGACCGGTTGTTTGCCGATGGCGAAGAGTTCGCCATCGGAGGGCTCCAGGCCAGCGTCCTCGCGACCCCGGGGCACACCGACGACAGCCTTACCTACGTGATCGGAGACGCCGCCTTCGTTGGTGACACGGTGTTCGCGCCGGAGACGGGTACCGCACGCGCGGACTTCCCTGGCGGTGACGCCGGCAAGCTGTATCACTCGATCCGCAAGCTGTTCGAATTGCCCGCAGAGACCCGGCTGTTCCTTTGCCACGACTATCCGCCGGACGGCCGCGCGGCGCACGCGCAGAGCTCGTTGGCAGACCAGCAGCAGCGCAACGTCCATGTCGGTGGAAATGCCGATGAGCAATCGTTCGTAAAGATGCGCACCGAGCGGGACGCGAACCTTGCGGCCCCCAAGCTGATCCTGCCGGCCCTCCAGGTGAACATACGCGCCGGTGAACTGCCGCCGCCGGATGCCAATGGCATCCGCTACCTGCGCCTGCCGCTCAATCAGCTCGGCGGCGCAAAGTGAGCGCGACGTGGTTGACCGCGTTGGCGGGCGGGGTGCTGATCGGCCTGTCAGCGGTGCTGCTGTTGTGGCTGAACGGCCGCATCGCCGGTGTCAGCGGCATACTCAATGGCGTCGTTTTTCCGCGTGCGGGTGACGTTTCCTGGCGCGTTGCGTTCCTGGTCGGACTGGTCGGCGCAGGTGGGCTGTACATGGCAGTGGTGCCGGGCGCGCCGCTGCCCCGTGCCGACTTCTCGCGCCCCGGCCTGATCATTGCCGGGCTGCTGGTGGGGTTCGGCACGCGGATGGGCAATGGCTGCACGAGCGGCCACGGCGTGTGCGGTCTCGGTCGGCTGTCCCTGCGTTCGCTTGCGGCCGTGGTCACCTTCATGGCCACGGCGATCGGGACCACCTTTGTCGTGCACCAGCTGTGGAAATGACGATGAAGAAATTCTCGCTTGCAGCCCTCGCGTCGGGCGCACTTTTCGGACTGGGACTCGCCATGTCGGGCATGACTGATCCGCGCCGGGTCCTAGGCTTCCTGGATGTCTTCGGCAACTTCGATCCCACCCTGATGTTCGTGCTGGGCGGCGCGGTCGCCACGACAATGGTGCTGTTCCGCTTCGTGCTTCGCCGCGGCAGCCCGGTGCTCGCCTCCAGCTTCCATCTGGCGAACCTGAAACATATTGATCGCCGATTGCTTGTTGGCGCGGCGTTGTTCGGCATTGGCTGGGGCATCGCGGGTTATTGCCCCGGACCCGCACTCGCTGGCCTGGGCATCCTTTCTGCCGAAGCCCTGTGGTTTCTCCCGGCGATGCTTGCCGGCATGCTCCTGCACCGCCTCAGCAACCGCGCCAGAGGTCCGACGCCATGAAGCTGTCTTCCCTGCTCTGTATCGCAACAGCGCTTTTGACCGCAGGCTGTGCAACGCAGAGGCTTGCGACAACGCTGCCGGAGATCGCCCACGCGGTGTCGCCGGAACCAGGCATGGTGGCGGCAGGCCGGCTCGGCGCCGCTGACATGGCGCGCCTCCGCGCCTCCGGCATTCGTCAGGTGATCGACCTGACCCCGGATGCGGAGACACCGGGCTTCGACGAGGCCGCGGCAGTGCGAGCGGCCGGGCTCGTCTACTCGAACCTCCCTCTAGACGGACCTGCCGCGCTTACGCATGCGAACGTGCGCGCCTTCCATGAGTTGCTTCGAGACGCCAGGCGGCCGGTGCTGGTGCACTGCTCCAGCGGCAACCGCGCCGGGGCCATCGCAGCTCTCCGTGCAGCGTGGGTGGAGGGGCGTTCCACAGAGGACGCAATCGCCCTCGGCAAGACATGGGGACTCAAAGGACTGGAAGGCGAGGTCCGACGCCGGATGACAGACGGGCCCGACAAAATCGCGCCCTAGAGACCACAGCGGACCCCACAGCGGGCAGCACGCTTCCGTCCAGTTTAAGTGTGTGCTATTGGCTGTTTCGGACTCCAAGCGGAGCGGAATTCAAGCTGCAACTCTTGCTGGTGTCCCATCTTCACAGTCCGTCCACGTATCAAAACGTCAGCTGAAGCCAGATCATGGCTCCGGTGAAAAGGCGGCTATATTCCGGGCTCCCCCAGACGAAGGAGAGTTGGCATGTTCATGACCAAGCAACACTTTGTAATGGCGCGTACGCTCGGCATGGCGATCGTCGCCACCGTGGGCCTTGCCTCCTGCGCTACCTACGATGACGAGTTTGCCGGCATCAACTCGCGCCTCGATCAACTCGATACGAGGGTGCAGGGCGCGGCCCAGAGCGCCGAAGCCGCCAACCAGTCCGCGCAGCAGGCCAATCAGCGACTGGATCAGATCGAAAGCCGCGTCCAGAAGCTCGAAGCGTCCCCGCGCCGCGTACCGCGCGGTTAATCGCCCCCTGCACAGTTGCACTCCGCGGCCTGAATCGTCACCCGGTGGCTTCGCTGGCCACCGGTTTCCCTGTTTGATACTCCGTTCGAGGAATCATCCCATCGGTACCTGCACACGCCCTGCGAACCGGGCATTTCATGTTGCGCTGACGCTGGCGCTGGCTTTCACTAGCTTCGGCGCGGCCAGCGCAGAGGAACCCGCGGCGCAACCTGTGTCCGCGGTCGACCTGCTTCCGGAAGGCCAGGAAGTGTCCGGGACGCTGATTGAACTGGCGGGCTGGGTGGTTGCCGCCAAGGACACCCAAGGCTATCCCTTCATGGTCATAGACAAGGCTGCGGCGCAGATCCTGGTGTTCGGCGGCGACGGGCGGCTTCGTGGCGCTGCGCCCGGGCTGTTCGGCTCGGCGGTAGGCGATCATACGGCCCCCGGTGTCGCCGGCCTCGCGCTTCGCGAGATTCCGGGCCGGGATCGCACGACGCCTGCGGGTCGTTTCGTAGGTGGTTTTGGTCCTTCCATCGATGCGGGGCGGGTCCTGTGGGTGGACTACGATTCCGCGGTTTCCATCCATCCCACCGCTACCGGCGTCCCGAAGGAAAAGCGCGTGGAACGCCTTGCATCGCCGACCCCGGACGACAACCGCGTCACTCATGGCTGCATCAATGTTGCGCCCGAGTTCTACGAGCAGGTCATCGTTCCGACGTTCCAGCGGGGCGGAGTGTTCTACATCCTGCCGGATGAGGATCCCATAGCGCAGACCTTCCCGGAATTTGCGCAGGGTCGCGCGACTACCCAGCGCAACGAGGCAAGGCGCGCATGGCGCCCATGGCGCGCCCGCCAGTAAAAGTCGTGTCGGCATTTTGCTTCGGGTGTTCGAGGCAGGGCAGCGGCTGACGCTGCCTGGGTCTCGTGCGTACGACACAAAGCCCTGCTTTCCATGCAGCGGAGATCCGGTCAGGTCTTGGGTCTGATCCTGGCAACTCCACGACCCACGAAGACTTCACGGGAATATGTCCCAGAGCCGTGTATCCGTGTCCGTCCTTACTGTGTCCAGTTTGCCGAGCGAACGGATCGGACGATCGGTTCAAGCCGAAGCTGTTTCTCGACTCGGCTTGATCCTGGCATTTGTCTGCGTCTGCTTGTGGCCGAGAGTGGTCGACCTCTGGCGTTGGGCTGTGGATCGGTTTTAGCCAGGCCGCGCTGGATGCGTCCGACCCAGGGCGTGCAAGGCGAATGCTTCACGGAATTCTTCGGCGAGCTTTTCCTCGACGGCGGGCGCAGGTCGGCTTCGGTCAAGGCGGTGGTCGACTCGCAATGCATCGTGGTCGGCCACGACGCGATACGCGGCTTCATGCAGGCCTATCCGGAGTTCGCCCAGTGCCTGGTCCACAAGCTCATCGAGCGGCTGCGCCATGCCACCCAGTTGAACAAGAGCCTCGGACTGCATGGCGTCTATGAGCGGACCGTCGACCTGCTGAACCAGGTGGCCTTCCTGGACGAGGAAGTCCGCGTGGTCCCGCCGTCCATCACCCAGCAGGAGATCGCCGACCGGGTGGGCGCGACCCGGGAGATGATCAACCACGTCCTGCGGGACCTGATCCGTGGGGGATTCCTGACGCGGGACGACAGGCGGCGGCTGGTGTTCGCCAAGGTGCTGCCCAGGCGCTGGTAAACCACGCGGCCGCCGGCCAGGTCCGGTCGCGGGTGGCGCAGCGACGTCTGCGCGGTCCGCTGTCGGGCGAGCCGTTCCGTACTCATCGCCGCTGCTCCCCAGGCGATGCCGGAAAGGATCTTGCGAAGTCGGTTTACGCAAGCACTTCCATCGTCCGGCTTCGCTGGCGGCGGCCGGTCCGCATGCGCTCGTTGGCCATCTGTTCTCCATGCAGGTCCACCGGTCGCATCATCCCCTTGCCGGTTTGACCGGTGACCGCCAGCACTTGCGTACCTGACAGGAGTTCTGTGCATCCTGCGCCGTCCTTCTCACTGGAGATCCCGCATGCGTCCGTCCGTCCATCCGCTGGTGCTGGCCCTGCTGCTCGCTTCACCCTTTGCCATGTCGTCCGCCCATGCCTCCGACGCGCCGGCGGCGGCCATCGATGCCGGAGCGGACGCGCCCTCGAAGACGCCGCGTGGCACCACCTTCATCCTGCCCGGCGGCTGGATCCAGAAGGTGCAGGGCAATGCGGTGCTGGTGATGCCGCCGGAAGCCGACGGTTCGCGACTGGCCATCGTCGATGCGAAGGCGGCCACTGCCGACGGCGCCGTGGCCGAGGCCTGGGCGATCCTGGGCATGACCCCGAAGCTGATGGTCGCCAGCGACGCCGC
>SEHC01000467.1 GCA_004173415.1 Lysobacteraceae bacterium | reverse complement strand
CACCCGTTCGGTGCCCAGCTTGGCCTTGGGGATCTCGATGATCTTGTTGCCCTTGCCCTTGTCGAGCTCCGGCAGGTCGGCCAGCGCAAAGGCGAGCAGGTGGCCGGCGCTGGTCACGGTGACGATGCGGTCGGTCTTGGGGTCGGCCGTGTGCGCCGGTTGCAGCACCCTGGCGCCAGCGGACAGGTTCAACATCACCTTGCCGGCCTTCTGCCGACCCGTCAGGTTCTCGAAACGCGTCACGAAGCCATAGCCGTGCGAAGACGCCAGCACGAAGCGGGCGTCATTGTCGGCGCTGGCCAGGGCCACGAACGAGGCCCCCGGGGCCGGCGAGAAGCGTCCGGTCAGCGGTTCGCCATTGCCCCGTGCGGAAGGCAGGGTGTGGGTGGCAGTGGAATAGCTGCGGCCTTCCGAATCCAGGAACGCCACCTGCTGGGTGCTGCGTCCCCGCACCGCGGCCAGCAGCGAATCGCCGTCCCGGTACGACATCCCTGCCGCGTCCACGTCGTGGCCCTTGGCCGCGCGGATCCAGCCCTTCGCCGACAGGACCACGGTCATCGGTTCGCTGGCCACCAGCTCGGCCTCGTCCAGCGCCTGCGCTGCTTCGCGCGCGATCAACGGCGAGCGCCGCGCGTCGCCGAATTTCTTCGCGTCGGCGGTCAGTTCGTCCTTGATCAGCTTTTTCAGCTTGGCCTTCGATGCCAGGGTCGCGACCAGGCGGTCGCGTTCGGCGTCCAGTTCGTCCTGCTCGCCGCGGATCTTCATCTCTTCCAGGCGGGCCAGCTGCTTCAGTCGCGTGTCGAGGATGTAGTCGGCCTGTTCCTCGCTGAGCTCGAAGCGCGCGATCAGGGCTGCGCGCGGTTCGTCCTCGGTGCGGATGATGTGGATCACTTCGTCCAGGTTGAGGAAGGCGACCAGCAGGCCTTCCAGCAGGTGCAGGCGGCGTTCGACCTTTTCCAGGCGGTGGTTGAGCCTGCGGGTGACCGTGCTGGTGCGGAACTCCAGCCATTCGCCCAGCAGCGTGCGCAGGTTCTTGACCTGCGGGCGACCGTCCAGGCCGATGATGTTGAGGTTGACCCGGTAACTCTTTTCCAGATCGGTGGTGGCGAACAGGTGGCCCATCAGCTGTTCGGCATCGACCCGGTTGGAACGCGTGATCAGCACCACGCGGACCGGGTTGAGGTGGTCGGATTCGTCGCGGATGTCTTCCAGCCACGGCAGCTTCTTGGCCCGCATCTGCGCGGCGATCTGCTCGATCACCTTGGAAGGCGAGACCTGGTAAGGCAACGCATCGATCACGATGTTCTGGCCTTCCTTCCTGAACGTGGCGCGTGCGCGCACGCTGCCGTGGCCGGTCTCGTAGATCGCGCGCAGGTCGGCCAGCGGGGTGATGATCTCGGCGGTGGTCGGGTAGTCGGGGCCGCGCACGTGCTCGCACAGGTCGGCGACGCTGGCTTCCGGGTCGTCCAGCAGGCGGATGCAGGCGCTGACGATCTCGTTGAGGTTGTGCGGCGGCACGTCGGTGGCCATGCCGACCGCGATACCGGTGGTGCCGTTCAACAGCAGGTGCGGCAACCGCGCCGGCATCCAGGTCGGCTCCTGCAGGGTGCCGTCGAAGTTCGGCGTCCAGTCCACGGTGCCGTGGCCCAGCTCGCCCAGCAGCACCTCGGCGATCGGGGTCAGCTTGGATTCGGTGTAGCGCATGGCCGCGAACGACTTGGGGTCGTCCGGTGAGCCGAAGTTGCCCTGGCCCTCGATCAGCGGATAGCGATAGGAGAACGGCTGCGCCATCAGCACCAGCGCCTCGTAGCAGGCGCTGTCGCCATGCGGGTGGAACTTGCCGATCACGTCGCCGACGGTGCGCGCGGATTTCTTCGGCTTGGCCGTCGCGTTCAGGCCCAGCTCGCTCATCGCGTAGATGATCCGGCGCTGGACCGGCTTGAGGCCGTCGCCGATGAAGGGCAGGGCGCGGTCCAGGACCACGTACATCGAATAGTCGAGGTAGGCGCG
>SEHC01000466.1 GCA_004173415.1 Lysobacteraceae bacterium | reverse complement strand
GAGGACATCGCCAGGCTCGGCAGCAGCGGCTGCGCGCGGCCGTTGAGCGCGGTCAGCGAATGCACCAGGGCCTCGTGCTGCAGCAGCTGGCGGCGGTCGTAGTCGCTGAACACCGCGCCATGGCGCAGGCGGATGCGGGTGGCCCCGGCCGCGGCCTTGGCGATCAGGCCCGGGTCCAGTTCCACGCTGATCACCCGCCCATCGAAGAAATCGTCGAGGTCGTTCTGCAGCTGCAGTTGCAGGGCGGTGGCCGAGACCGGGACCTGTTCCTCGGGCGCGAGCAGCTCGTGGTCCAGTTCGTTGGCGATGGAGATGAAATGGCGCGCGGCCTGGCGCGTGGTCGGGCCATTGCCGGGCAGCGAGGCGTCGGGGGTGCCGAACAGGGCCAGTGAATGGGTGCTGGCCGCGGTGGTGCCCAGGGTTTCCAGCAGTTGCGCGGCCAGCGACCAGCTGCGCGTGGATTCGAGCAGGTAATGGCCCAGCGGATGGGCGGGATCGGCTGCGGCGCCGATGGCTTCGAGTTCGCGGCGTTCGGCGCTGAAGTCGAACTTGGGGTATTCGATCACCGGCAAACGCGGCCGCCCGGCCGCGAAGGATTCCAGGAACGGCGCCTGCACCGCCGCCGGCCAGCTCGCCAGCCCCAGCAACCTGATCCCGCGCGCAGCCTGGACCATGCGCGCATCGAGGGCGGCGTGGTGGGTGATGTCGGGGGAAGGAGTCATGTTGCCTTGGCTCTTGCTCTGCTTCGCTGTTGATTGTGCCCGCAAGCCTCGTGAGATGCGGCAAGCAGGGCGGGTAGACCCCGCAGGGGCGGCGCACATGGATGTGCGCCGTTTTCGTAGGCGCAGAGCCTGCCCCGTACTTGATACGGGGATGCGCCTTACGAAAAGTCCCGTCCTGCTTGCGAACCCGGCGGCTCCATCGCCGGGCGCATCGTAGAGCGGCTTTCCTTTGGTTACTTTGACCAGTCCTTCGGACTGTTGAGGAGCGCCTCTTTGCCGTTCAAAGAAAAGTGACTCGCGCAAAGCGCGGTTTTCAACAGCCGCATGGCTGGTAAACGCTTTGGCTTTGCTCTGACAGACGGCGCGAAGAGCGCCCCCTTCCGCCTTCGGCACCTTCCCCCGCAGGCGAGGGAAGGGCTACTTCTCATAATGCGCGAACAAGTCCAAGGTTTGGATCCTCGATTCATGGCTATTCCCGCCCATACCGGTCATCCGACCGCTTCGCCGCCGGCCTTCCACCCACCTTGGTGTTGGCCTGGGCCAGGCGCACCGCCAGCTTGTCGGCGGCGGCGGCGACCTCGTCGCGCAGCTTCAGGTAGTTGATGAAGCGCTCCTCGTCGATGTCGCCGGCCTCGATCGCCGCGCGCACCGCGCAGCCAGGTTCGGTGTGGTGCGAGCAGTCGCGGAACCTGCACTGCGCGGCCAGCGCCTCGATGTCGGCGAAGCCGCTTTCCTTCAGCTCCTCCTCGCCGGTCGGCTTCAGCTCGCGCATGCCGGGCGTGTCGATCAGGCAGGCACCGGAAGGCAGCGGGATCAGCGCGCGGTGGGTGGTCGTGTGGCGGCCGCGCGAATCGTTCTCGCGCACCGCCGCGGTCTTCATCCGCTCGGTGCCGAGCAGGGTGTTGGTCAGGGTCGACTTGCCCGCGCCGGAGGAACCGACCAGCACCGCGGTCCTGCCCGCGCCCAGCCAGCCGTGCAGCGAGGCCACGCTGGCCGGATCCTTGGCGTTGACCGCACACACGGTGATGTCCTGGGCGGCCAGCTCGGCCAGGGTCTCGACCGCCTCGGCCGAGTAATCGGTCTGGTCGGCCTTGGTCAGCACCACAACCGGTTCGGCGCCGCCACCGCCGACCAGCATCAGGTAGCGCTCGATCCGGCGCGGGTTGAAGTCGTCATCCAGGCCGCAGACGATGAACACCGTGTCCACGTTGGCCGCGATCACCTGCTGGTGGTAGTGCTCGCCGGCGGCGCCGCGCTTGATCGAGGTCCGCCGCGGCAGCAGGGCGACGATCTT
>SEHC01000465.1 GCA_004173415.1 Lysobacteraceae bacterium | reverse complement strand
GATGGGCAGCAGCAGAGGAACCTCGCCGCCGCCCTGGTCGCGGTGGCACGCGAGGGCGGATTGAACCGCATCGACCATCTGTTCCTGAGCCGCGACGGCGACAAGGTGTTCGCGGTCCAAGGCGATCCGAAATCGCCGGCCGCCCAAGTGGTATCCGTGGAACTCGCCGCCGGCGCCAAGCAAAGCGTGGAAGCCAGCAGCCGGCTCGTCGCTAACCTCCCGGCCGAGGCCCAAGCGCCGCCACAGGCCTTGCAGGCGTCAGCGGCCGGACGCGGATTCTGATCCGGTGGCGCATGCCGCCGGCCTGCGTTCCGGTTCTCAGCTGGCCCCCAGCTGCAGATCCCGCAGGGCGGAACCGCCGCAGGCGACAACCAGCTTCGCTGTTGAAAGCCCGCCGAATGTCCGTCCGTTTCTGTACCTGCGGCGGACTCCACTTCGCGGGTTCCGCCCTGCGCGGGCTTGCGGAAACGGAAACGGAAACAGCGTCGTCATCCCGGCGCAAGCCGGGACCCAGCGGTTGCTCTTCACGCCCACGAAATCGCACTTTCCAAGTCCCCCGAGCCTGGGTCCCGGCTTGCGCCGGGATGACGAACAACTGGCGTATGTGCGTGAGATCAGGAGATGGTCGGAGCGGGTAGATCCCGTAGAGCGGAACCGCCGCAGGCGACAACCAGCTTCGCTGTTGCAGGCCCGCCGAATGTCCATCCGTTTCTGTACATGCGGCGGACTCCACTTCGCGGGTTCCGCCCTGGGCGGGCTTGCGGAAACGGAAACGGAAACAGCGTCGTCATCCCGGCGCAAGCCGGGACCCAGCGGCTGCTCTTCACGCCCACGAAATCGCACTTTCCAAGTCCCCCGAGCCTGGGTCCCGGCTTGCGCCGGGAAGAGGAACAACCGGCGTCTCAAGATCGCCGGCAAGGGCGAAGGCCTGGACAGCCTGCGCAAGCTGCTGTCGGCACGGTTCGATCGCAGTGCGCGCCCCAGGCCGCCGCGGCACCGGCAACGCCGACCGCCTGGGTTGCTGCCGGATGCAAAAAAGAAACCCCGCATTGCGGGGCTTCTTGTCTTGCAGGGCGGTGTCCGCTGCCGCGATCAGCGCTTCATCGAACTGAAGAACTCGTCGTTGGACTTGGTGTTCTTCATCTTGTCGAGCAGGAACTCCATCGCCGCGATCTCGTCCATCGGGTGCAGCAGCTTGCGCAGGATCCAGATCTTCTGCAGCAGTTCCGGTTCGATCAGCAGGTCCTCGCGGCGGGTGCCGGAGCGGTTGATGTCGATGGCCGGGTAGACGCGCTTCTCGGCGATACGACGGTTCAGGTGCACTTCGCTGTTGCCGGTGCCCTTGAACTCCTCGTAGATCACCTCATCCATCTTGCTGCCGGTTTCGACCAGCGCCGTCGCAATGATGGTCAGCGAACCGCCTTCCTCGACGTTGCGCGCGGCGCCGAAGAAACGCTTGGGGCGATGCAGGGCGTTGGCGTCGACGCCGCCGCTGAGCACCTTGCCGGAGCTGGGGACCACGTTGTTGTAGGCGCGGGCCAGGCGGGTGATCGAGTCGAGCAGGATCACCACATCCTTCTTGTGCTCGACCAGGCGCTTGGCCCGCTCGATCACCATCTCGGCGACCTGCACGTGGCGCGCAGCCGGCTCGTCGAAGGTGGAGCTGATCACTTCGCCGCGCACCGTGCGCTGCATTTCGGTGACTTCTTCCGGACGCTCGTCGATCAGCAGCACGATCATGTGCACGTCGGGATGATTGGTGGTGATCGCGGTGGCGATCTGCTGCATCAGGATGGTCTTGCCGGCCTTGGGCGGCGACACGATCAGCGCGCGCTGGCCTTTGCCCTGCGGCGCCATCAGATCCATGATCCGGCCGGAGATGTCCTCGCTGGAGCCATTGCCGCGCTCCAGGGTGAAGCGGCGGCGCGGGAACAGCGCGGTCAGGTTCTCGAACAGGACCTTGCCCTTGCTGGCCTCGATCGGCTCGCCGTTGATGGTGTCCACCACCGACAGGGC
>SEHC01000464.1 GCA_004173415.1 Lysobacteraceae bacterium | reverse complement strand
GCCCTGGACCTGCTCAGCGAAGGCGATGCCGACATCGCCATCATCAGCACCGCCGGCGAAGCGCCGCAGGCCGGCATCGCCGTGCCGCTGTACCGCTGGCGCCGGCTGGTGCTGGTGCCGCGCGGCCACGCCCTGGACCGCGACGACAAGGTGCCGGGCATGGCCGAACTGGCGGTCCAGCCGCTGATCAGCTACGAATCCTCGACCCGCGCGGAGAGCTCATTGCAGCGTGCCTTCGCCGGGGCGGGCCTGCAGCCGAGCATCGCCCTGACCGCGCTGGACGCCGACCTGATCAAGACCTACGTGCGCGCCGGCATGGGCGTGGGCCTGCTGGCGGAGATGGCGGTCACCGCCGCCGACACCGACCTGCGCGCCTGGACCGCGCCGGTGGAGATCAACGAATGCATCGCCTGGGCGGTGCTGCCGCGCGAACGGGTGCTGCGCGACTACGCGCTGGAACTGGTCCACGTGCTGGCCCCGCAGGTCGACCGCCGCGACCTGCGCCGGGTGCTGGACGGCAACCAGGCCGCCGATTGGCCGTTGCCGCCGACCTGGGTGTCGCTGACCCAGACCATCACCAGCTGACCCGGCCGCGTCGGCGCGCTGGCCCTGTTCGACGCGGGGCCTGTTCGACCATGGGTCGATCGAGGGCGCCAATGACTTCCAGATGCGGCCTGCAGGTTTCCTCGGGGTGTCGCGCTGACGCGCATGCACACCCGCTGCGCGGGTTCCGGCCCCGTGCATTTCCGGTTCCGGGGCCGAACAGGCATCATTGCAGGCTGATCAAACCACTGCAGGCGCCATGAAACGATCCAGAACCACCGCCTTGCTGCTGATGAGCACGGCCCCGCTGCTGTTCACCGCATGCGAGCGCCAGTCCGAGGGCATGCAGCAGGAAGGGCTCTACACCTCGGTGGAGAACTGCGCCGCGCAGACCGGCGATGGCGCCACCTGCCAGCAGGCCTTCGACCAGGCCAGCCGCGCCTCGGCCGAGCAGGCGCCGAAGTTCGCCAGCAAGGAGGAATGCGCCAGGGAGTACGCGGCCGAGCAGTGCGTGACCCAGCAGACCGCCGGCGGCCAGTCGTTCGTGGGGCCGATGATGATGGGCTTCTTCATGGCCCAGATGCTCAATGGCAATCGCGGCGCGCAGGCCGCCTCGCCGGCGTTCCGCAACAACAGCGCCGGCTGGCTGCGGCCGGCGCCGGGAACCGCAGGCGGCATGACCGCGATCACCAGCGAACCCAACCGCGCCACCACCGTCCGTCGCGGCGGCTTCGGCGGCGCCGGCAGCCAGCGCGGCAGCTTCGGCGGCTGAGGTGCAGCGGCTGGCGATTGACGAGCGCGAGGACTGGCGCGAACAGGCCGGCGCCTGCGGATTCCGTTTCCACACCATCGGCGGTGCGCCGTACTGGGATGAAAGCGCGTACTACGCCTTCAGCCTGTACCAGATAGAAAACGACATCGAGGATCCCAGCGCCGAGCTGCATGCGATGGCGATGGGCCTGGTCGGGGAGGTCGTGGCCAGCCAGGAACTGATGGAACGACTGGCCATCCCCGAGCCCTGGCGCGACTGGATCGCCGACAGCTGGCGCCGGCGCGAGCCGCACCTGTACGGGCGCCTGGACCTGGCCTACGACGGCCGCGGCCCGGCCAAGCTCTACGAACTCAACTACGACACCCCGACCTCGCTGTTCGAGGCCGCGTTCTTCCAGTGGCAATGGCTGGAGGACCAGCGCAGCCGCGGGCGGCTGCCGGACGAGGCCGACCAGTTCAATTCCCTGCACGAAACCCTGGTCGAGACCTTCGCGGGCATGCGCCAGCAACTGGTCCCGCCGTTGTACTTCGCCGCGGCCGGCGGCTCGGCCGAGGACCAGGGCACGGTGGACTACCTGCGCGACTGCGCGGCCCAGGCCGGACTGCAGGGCCAGGCCATCGCCCTGGCCGACATCGGCCTGTCCGACGACGGCCGCTTCACCGCGCTGGACGACACGGTGATCGGCAGCCTGTTCAAGCTGTA
>SEHC01000049.1 GCA_004173415.1 Lysobacteraceae bacterium | reverse complement strand
ACATCGGTCCAGCCGCACAGGGTGACGGACTGGCCGATCATGGCCTCGTCGATGAGGCCGCAGAAATGGGTACGCATGTGGGGCTCCGGAGCGGTCCGGCACTGACGGCGCCGGAAAGCCGGCTATTTTGGGGCCGGCGCCCGGCGCGGGCAAATCAGGGTCCTCATCGGGCCTGAATAACCGGGGTGTATATTCCGGCCGAACCCGCCCCGACCGACCGGAGACCGCCATGTCGCGCTTGTTGCCAGCCCTGTTGCTGTTGCTCGCCCTGTTGCTGCCCGCGCCCCCGTCCCTGGCCCAGGTCCAGACCAAGGCCTATGCGCCGGAGAACCTGCGCAGCCTGTCGCGCGCGGACCAGGAGCGCGTCCTCGGCCTGGAGTACTCCGAACAGGCCGGCGGACGCCGCATTCCCGACGACCAGCTGGATTTCTACCTCGACCAGATCAACCGATCGAACTGGGGCTTCAGCCGGATCAGGCAGGACATCGCCACCTCGCTGGGCGGCAACGGCGGTTGGAACCCGGGCCCCGGCACCGGCGGCTCGGTCTTGTGCGGCAGCGAGGACAACCGGCGCCGGACCTGCCGCACCGGCTTCAGCGGTCGCGCCAGCCTCAGCGAGAACCTGTCCAAAACGCGCTGCGTGGAAGGCCAGAACTGGGGCTCGGGCAACGGCACCGTGTGGGTGGACCGTGGTTGCCGCGGTCGTTTCGTCGCCGGCGGCTTCGGCGGCGGTACGGGCGCCACCATCAACTGCGGCAGCGTCGACAACCGCTACCGCGAGTGCCGCACCGGCTTCCGCCAGGCGGTGCTGAGCCGCAAGCTGTCCGACGCCCGCTGTATCGAAGGCGAGACCTGGGGCCAGCGCAACGGCACCGTGTGGGTCGATCGTGGCTGCCGCGCCGAGTTCGTCGAAGCCGGATACGGCTCCGGCAATGCCCGCATCCGCTGCGAAAGCGTCGATAACCGCTATCGGGAATGCAACACGGGTTTCCGCGGCAATGCGGTCCTCGGCCGCAAGTTGTCCGATGCGCGCTGCATCGAAGGCGAGACCTGGGGCCAGCAGCGCAATGGCAGCGTCTGGGTCGATCGCGGCTGCCGCGCGGAGTTCGCCGAAGGCAATGGCGACTGGAACCAGGGCGGTATCGGCAACTACAGCGTGACCTGCAGCAGCATCGACAACCGGCGGGCCAGCTGCGCCTGGAACAACCGCCATGGTCGCCCGTACGTGACCCAGCAACTGTCTTCGGAAACCTGCCGCGAAGGCAGCAGCTGGGGCTATACGGGCAACCAGATCTGGGTCGACCGCGGCTGCAGGGCGCGCTTCGGCACACGCTGAGCCGGGGTTCCGCCCGGGCTTACAACGCCGCGCCCAGGGGCGGCGGCGTGCGGGTTGCTCAGGGCGAGGTGCCCCACGGCGCCGGCGGCGCCGGCACCGGGCGGGTCAGGTCGAATTCGACCCGGAACAGGCGACCGCCCGGCCGGCTCAATTCATAGACGAAACGCTGCGCCGGGACCAGCTCCATGGCCCAGGTGTTGGACACCGACGCATCGCTGCCTTCGCGCCGGAACAGGGCCACCGATTCGGCATCGACGGGGAATTCCTGGCGTTGCGCTGCACCCGGCGTCGTGGTCTCGCCACCGTACATCGTCAACACGTCCGAACTGCCGTCCTGGTGCCGGTGGTCGTGCTTGAGGCGCAGGCCGGCGGCGGTACGGGTGATGACCCAGGTGCGCGAATGGTCGTCACCCACATGGAAAGGAACGCGGATCTCCCGCTGCGGTTCCTCGCAGCCACGCACATGCATGACCAGGGCCTTGCCGTCGAACGCGTCCGGCGTGGCCGACGCCGGCTGGTTGGCCACGATCCGCCCGGCGAAGGCCTTGCCGCAATACGTCGCCAGGTGGGCCAGGAACTGATCCGCTGGCGTGGTCCGCGCTGGCGGCATGAGGTCCTTTTGCGCCGTGGCGCGCTGCTCCACTGCGCGCGGGCCTCCCGCGCAACCAGCGACTAGGACGGCCATCGACAAGGCGGCGAGTCGGACCATGCGGACAATCCCTTGCGGCATGGCCGCCTAGGTGGAAGGAGTGGAGGCTGGCGGGGCCGGCTTTGCCGCCGGCTTTGCCTCGGTCCTTGGCGTGGCGGACGTGTCCGTGGCCGCGGGCTTGGCCTCGGCGGCGGGCTTCGTTTCCGCCTTGCCGGTGCCTTCGCTGCCTTCAGCCAGGTTGCGCTTCCTGTCGCCGTCCTTCTTGAAGTCGGTCTCGTACCAGCCGCTGCCGGAGAGACGGAACGAAGGCGCGGTCAACTGACGGCTGACCTGGTGCGCACCGCAGGCCGGGCAGGCCTCCGGATCGGGATCGGACATCTTCTGCAGGCGGTCGAAGTCGTGGCCGCATTCGGCGCACTGGAAGGCATAGATGGGCATGGGCGAAGTATAGCGGACGGGGGGGTCGGGGCCCCCGGATATGCGACCGCTGCGGGCGGTTTCAATGCGTAACCGATGCGATGGCCCGGCACGGCTTGGCTCGCGCCGGGCGGCAGCAGCTGTCCGGGCAGGCCCGATCTGCCTCGAAGTGGAGGATCAGTTATGCCGGCTGGGCTGCCGTTGCCCTGGCGGTGGCATAGCGACCCGCGCCGCACCCGGAGTACGCGCACCGGTCGATCGGATAATCCGCGAACCCTGTCCCGCGGGCGCGGCTGCCGTCAGGCACGCGCCGCTCGTGCAGTCGTAATGGACCAGTACCGAACGGGCGCGGTAGTTGCAGGATTCTTCCGCAAGGCCCTGCCCGGGGTCCGCCGGGTAGAAGTCGCGCGTGTACGTGTCCGCGATGCCGTAATAGCGGTTGCCGATGCGGGCGATGGGCTTGAAGTAGTAGACGTAGGTGTAGCAGACATTGGCACCATTGCTGACCGCCGCCTCGCAATTCTCCACGACGGGCGGCCGGTCCCCGCGCGGGGGTGGATAGAAGACCCGCGCGCGCTTGTCATAGACGGCATTGCCGGAGGCTTGCCACCAGAAGGGAACCGGGCTGTTGCCAGCGATGATCGACTGGCCCGTTCCTTCCGCAAGCCGCTGGGCGACGGTCTCGTAGTTGGGGGTCGCATACCAGTTGGGCAGGTAGCTGGACTCGTCGCTTCTCCAGTTCCCGGTCGTGGCCGCCGCCGGCCATGAGGCCATGCTCTTGCGGGCCGCCATGTCGATACCGACCATGGTCTTGCCGCTCCAGGTGCCCATGAGCGCCTTCGAACGACAGGCGTGTTCTTCCGGCGAGGCCATGCTGGTGCACATCCACGGCAGCGCTATCGTCGAATCAGCAGCCGTGGACCATCCATCCGGCTGGGCCCAGGCCTGTAGTCCGGTTGAGGAAAGCACGCGGTATTCGACCACTTCGGCGACCGGCGACCACGGATTGCCCTGCTCGGTGTCAAGCCAGATCGAGCGCAGCACCCAGACGCTGGTCCCGTTACCGCGCGTCAGTCGCCGCAACGTGCGCCCGGCCGGGTTGCGGTCGGCCTGGTCACCCTCCGGAGCGAGCTGCCGTCAACGGCGCGCCTGGCGCGAGTTCGCGTTCGCGCCGAAAGTGTCAGCATCCGGCGACCAGCCGCCGAACAGATGCGAAGATTTCCAAGTTCGGTCTTCCTTGCCCTGCGACTCTATCCGTACAGCGCCGACCACTCCGCTTCGGCCTTGGCCAACTGCTCGCGCAAGGCCTGCTGCTGGCGCCCGATCTCGGCGACACGGGCGCCACCGCCGGCATACACGGCAGGGTCGGCCATCTCGGCTTCCAGCACCGACAGCTTGCCTTCCAGCTCGGCTACGCGCGCCTCGGCCTGGGCCAGCTTGTGCGGATTGACCTTCTTCGCCGGCTCGGCCGCTTTCGCCGGCGCAACGGACGGCAGCGGCGTTTCCGGGATCTTCGGCGGCCGGTTGCCCTGCGCGGTGGCGCGGCTGCGCAGCCACGCCGCGTATTCGTCCAGGTCGCCGGCGAAGGGCTCGACCACGCCATCGGCCACGCGCCAGTAGGTTTCGCAGACCAGGCCGATCAGATGGCGGTCGTGGGAGACCATGACGATCGCCCCTTCGAACAGGCTGAGCGCCTCGGCCAGCGCCTCGCGCATTTCCAGGTCGAGGTGGTTGGTGGGTTCGTCGAGGAGCAGCACGTTGGGCTGGCGCCAGGCGATCAGGGCCAGGGCCAGGCGCGCGCGCTCGCCGCCGGAGAACCCGTCCACGCTTTCGAAGGCGCGGTCGCCGGGGAAATTCCACTTGCCGAGGAAATCGCGGAACGCCTGCATCGGCGAATCCGGCGACAGGTCGCGCAGGTGGTCGATCGGCGATTGCGCGGGTTTGAGCGATTCCACCGTGTGCTGGGCGAAGTAGCCGATGCGCACGTCCGGATGGCAGCTGCGGTCGCCGTGGATCGGATCGAGGTCGCCGACCAGGGTCTTGACCAGGGTCGACTTGCCGGCGCCGTTGACCCCCAGCAGGCCGATGCGATCGCCGGCCTCCAGGCCGAAGGCCACGTCCTTGAGGATCACCGTGTCGGCGCCGTAACCGGCATCGACATGGTTGAGGCGGATCAGCGAGAACGGCAGGCGCGCGGGCTGGGCGAATTCGATCACCAGCTCGCGCTCGGCGCGCACCGCTTCGGTGCCGGCCATCTTGGCCAGGCGCTTGACCCGCGACTGCGCCTGCTTGGCCTTGGCCGCGCTGGCGCTGAAACGGTCGATGAAGCTCTGCAGGTGGGCGCGTTCGGCTTGCGATTTCTCGTGGGTTATCTGCTGCAGGCGCAGCTGCTCGGAACGCTGGCGTTCGAAGGCGGTGTAGTCACCGGTGTAGAGCTTGGCCTTGCCGCCGTGCAGGTGCAGGGTATGGGTGGTGACGTTGTCCAGGAACTCACGGTCGTGCGAGATCAGCAGCAGCGTGCCCGGGTATTTGAGCAGCCATTGTTCCAGCCACAGCACCGCGTCCAGGTCCAGGTGGTTGGTGGGTTCGTCCAGCAGCAGCAGGTCGCTGGGAGTCATCAGCGCCCGGGCCAGGTTCAGGCGCACGCGCCAGCCGCCGGAGAACGAGGACACCGCGCGCTGGTGGGTGTCGCCGGGAAAGCCCAGCCCGTGCAGCAGCTTGCCGGCACGCGCCGAGGCGTCGTAGCCGTTGACCTCTTCCAGCCGGTGGTGGGCCATGGCCACCGCTTCCCAGTCTTCGTCGGCCAGGGCCTTGGCCTCGGCGCGCAGGGCGGCGGCGACATCGACGTCGCCGGCCAGCACGAACTCGATCGCCGGGTCCGGCAGCGACGGGGTTTCCTGGGCCACGCTGGCGATGCGGACCTTGCCGGGCAGCTCGATATCGCCCTTGTCGGCCTCGATCTCGTTGCGGATGGCGGCGAACAGGCTGGATTTGCCGGTGCCGTTGCGGCCGACCACGCCAACGCGGTAACCCGCATGCATGGTCAGGTCGACGTCGGACAGGAGCAGGCGTTCGCCCCTGCGCAGGGCGAAATTACGTAAGGAAATCACGGGATGAGCCAGGGTTATTAACGGAATTGCTGGGCATAGTTTAACTATTGGCGGGCGCGGCGCATTTGTTAAGGAATCATTTGACATGGCCGTCATAAGCCTGTAATCGGGAACTTGCTGCGCCGCAATATGCGCAGCGTTGGCCCCGCACCGCAGCGCAAAGTCTTCGAAGTCTTCTTTCCCGGAACACTGGAGTAGCCATGAACTGCAAGCCGTCCCCGCTCAGCGTCGCCGTATTCCTGGCCCTGGCCGCCGCTCCCCTGCTCGCCCAGGCCCAGCAGCCGGCCAAGGACCCCACCACCCTGGACACCCTGATCGTCACCGGCACCCGGGTCACCGACCGCACCGTGGCCGAGTCCGCGTCGCCGATCGACATCATCAGCCCCGAGACCCTCGAGGCGACCGGCACCACCGAGCTGGCCACGGCCCTGTCCCGGTCCATCCCCTCGCTCAATTTCCCGCGCCCGGCGATCACCGACGGCACCGATGCAGTGCGCCCGGCCCAGCTGCGCGGGCTGGCCCCCGACCAGGTCCTGGTCCTGGTCAACGGCAAGCGCTACCACACCACCGCGCTGATCAACCTCAACGGCAGCCAGGGCCGCGGCTCCTCGCCGGCCGACCTCAACACCATCCCGATCGCGGCGGTCGAGCGCATCGAAGTTCTGCGCGACGGCGCCTCGGCCCAATACGGTTCCGATGCCATCGCCGGGGTGATCAACGTCGTGCTCAAGGGCAGCGGCGAAGGCGGCAGCGTTTCGGCCCGCTATGGCCAGTACAGCGCCGGCGACGGCGAGCAGTACCAGCTGTCCGGCGACGCCGGCTTCAAGCTGGGCGAATCCGGCGCCATCCACCTGGCCGCGCAGGCCGGCCACCAGGACCAGACCGACCGGGCCAAGCCATTCCAGGGCCGCGTCGAACAGCGCTACGGCGACCCGGACATCGACCAGGGCGCGTTCTCCTACAACGGCCAGTACAGCCCGACCGACTACCTGACCTTCTATTCGTACGGACTGCTGAGCAAGCGCGAAGTACTGTCCAACGGCTACTTCCGTTTCGGCGGCGACAACCGCAACCGCCCCGAGATCTACCCGGACGGATTCCTGCCGCAGATCTACAACGAGAGTGAGGACGTGTCCTGGGTGGGCGGCTTCAAGTCCTCCACCGCCGGCGGCACCCAGATCGACATCAGCTACAACTACGGCCAGAACAACCTGCGCTTCGAGGTCCTCAACAGCCTCAACAACAGCCTCGGCCTGGCTTCCCCCACCGAGTTCTACGCCGGAACCCTGGAAACCACCCAGAACGTGCTCAACGCCGATTTCAGCAAGGCCCTGGAAGTCGGCCTGGCCTATCCGCTGGCGCTGGCCTACGGCGCCGAGTGGCGCGGCGAGAAGTTCAACGAATCGCAGGGCGAACTGGCCTCCTATGCCAACGGCGGCATCCCCTCGGCCAATGGCTCGCTGCTGCCGGGCGCGCAGGTCTTTTCCGGCTTCAAGCCCAGCGACGCCGGCTACTTCGATCGCCACAGCTATTCGGGCTACATCGACCTGGAGGCGGACCTGAGCGACAAGTTCTCGGTCGGCCTGGCCGGTCGCTACGAAAGCTACAGCGACTTCGGCGACACCAGCACCGGCAAGCTGTCGCTGCGCTATGCGTTCTCTCCCGCCATCGCCCTGCGCGCCACCGCCTCGACCGGCTTCCGCGCGCCGTCGCTGCAGCAGCAGTACTTCCAGTCGATCGCCACCAACTTCATCAACGTCACCCAGCCGGGCGGCACGGTGGCGGCGGTGCCGTTCGAGATCGGCACCTTCCGCACCGACAATCCGGCCGCGATCGCGCTGGGCGCCGAACCGCTGCAGGCCGAGGAGTCGAAGAACCTCGGCCTGGGCCTGGTGCTGCAACCGGCCGAGGGCCTGTACCTCACCGTGGATGCGTATCGCATCGACATCGACGACCGCATCGTCCTGTCCGAGAACCTGACCTCGGCGCCGGTGCGCAACTACCTGCAGGCCAACGGCTTCCCGGGCATCGGCGGCGGCCGCTACTTCACCAACGCCATCGACACCAAGACCACCGGCATCGACCTGGTCGGCACCTATCGCCTGGGGCTGGACAGCGGCAACGTCGACCTGACCGCCGGCTACAACTACAACAAGACCGAGATCCGGCGCATCGCCGACAACCCCGACGCGCTGGAAGCGATCGACCCGCTGGCGGTGCGCATCGGCCGCGCCGAGATCGGCCGGATCACCAAGGGATCGCCGCAGGACAAGTTCTTCCTCGGCGCCACCTGGAGCCCGGGCAATTGGGTACTCAACGCAGCCACCACCCGCTGGGGCGAGTTCGCCACCTTCGGCACCACTGCGGCCGCCGACCAGGTGTACGGGGCCGAGTGGACCCTGGACCTGTCGGCCACCTACAAAGTGGACAAATGGAGCTTCACCCTGGGTGGAGACAACGTCCTCGACGAATATCCCGACCAGTCGCTGGCAGGAGCAGGCACCCGCACCTACCTGCCTTACGCGACGAACTCGCCATTCGGCTTCAACGGCGCATTCATGTACGCCAACCTCAGCTACAAGTGGTGAGCAGCGCCTGACCCGACGCCAGCAGGAAAGCCCCGGAATCCGGGGCTTTTCCTTTGTTGCGGACGGCCTGGGCCGCGACGCCGGGACGCCGCGGTTTGCCGCAGTCATCCCGGATAGGGGAAAATCGGGCAACCCGCACATGAAAATATCGAGCCCTGATGCCCCATGACACCGACCTGATCGACATCATCGCCGTTGGACTCGGCATCGCCTTCGTACTGGGCGCGCTGGCCAACAAACTGCGCTTGTCGCCACTGGTCGGTTACCTGGTCGCGGGTATCCTGGTCGGGCCGTTCACCCCCGGCTTCGTCGCCGACCAGGAGCTGGCCACGCAGCTGGCCGAGATCGGCGTGATGCTGCTGATGTTCGGGGTTGGCCTGCACTTCTCGCTGAAGGACCTGATGGAGGTCAAGAAGATCGCCATCCCCGGCGCGATCGTGCAGATCTCCGCCGCGACCCTGCTGGGCTGGGCCCTGGCCTGGGCCATGGGCTGGCCGACGGTGCAGGGCATCGTGTTCGGCTTCTCGCTGGCCACCGCCAGCACCGTGGTCCTGTTGCGGGCGATGGAGCAACGCCGCCTGCTGGAAACCACGCGCGGCAAGATCGCGGTGGGCTGGCTGATCGTGGAGGACCTGGCCTGCGTCCTGGCCCTGGTGATGATGCCGGTGCTGGCCGGGATATTCGTCGAGCAGCCCGCCGGTTCGGAACCGCATACCGCCGGCAGCATCGCCCTCAGCATCGGCGTGACCCTGCTCAAGCTGGGCGCGTTCGTGGCGGTGATGCTGGTAGTCGGGCGCCGGGCGATCCCGTGGATCCTCGAGCGCATCGCCGGCACCGGCTCGCGCGAACTTTTCACCCTGTCGGTGCTGGCCATCGCCCTGGGCGTGGCCTTCGGCTCGGCCAAGCTGTTCGGCGTGTCGTTCGCGCTGGGCGCCTTCTTCGCCGGCATGCTGCTCAACGAATCCGAACTCAGCCACAAGGCGGCCAACGACTCGCTGCCGCTGCGCGACGCGTTCGCGGTGCTGTTCTTCGGCAAGTCGCTGGCCGCGTTCGTGATCGTGCGCGCCTTCGGCCACTCCAACAGCACCGCGCTGACCATCTCGGCCAGCCTGGCGCAGATCGGCGAATTCGCCTTCATCATCGCCGGGCTCGGCGTGGCGCTGAAGATCCTGCCGCCGGAAGGACAGGACCTGGTGCTGGCCGGCGCGCTGATCTCGATCATGCTCAACCCGATGATCTTCGTGCTGCTGGACCGTTGGCAGGCCGGGCACAAGACCGGGCCGGTGGTCGAGCCGGCCGCCGAACGCCCGCCAGGCCCATCGCTCGACGTCGCCGACCACGCCATCGTCATCGGCTACGGCCGGGTCGGCAGCGAACTGGCCAACGTGCTGCGCGAACGCGGCGTGCCGGTGATCATCATCGACGACAACGAGCACCACGTGGACCGCGCGCACGCCGCCGGCATCCCCGGGATCCGCGGCAGCGCCGCGGCCGACGCGGTGCTGGCCGAGGCCCATCCGGAAAAGGCCAAGATCGTGATCCTGGCGATCCCGCAACCGCTGGAGGCCGGCGAGGCGCTGGCCAAGCTCCGCGCGATCAATCCGTCGCTGACCCTGCTGGCGCGCGCGCACAGCGATGCAGAAGTGAAGCACCTGCTGGACCACGGCGCCGACGGCGCGATCATGGCCGAACGCGAGCTGGCCTATTCACTGGCCGAGATGGTGATGTCGACCCCGCCGTATCGCGCGATGCGGGCCACGGCCACCTGACCGGCCCCCGACGAAACGGAAAAGCCCCGGTTACCCGGGGCTTTTTTTTGCGACTGCCTGGACCCGGCGCAGACGCGGGCAGGCACGGCGTTTGCTTCGATGTCCGCAGCGCTCAACGCGCCGAGAGCGTGAACTTCGAGAACGCCACGCCCAGGTCCCAGCCCTCGCCCTTGCCCGACAGCGCCAGCGAAACCTTGCCGTTGGTCATGGCCTGCCCGATCGCCGACTTGCTGGCGGCGGCGCTGGCCTCGGCCGAGGCATAGCTGCCCAGCACGTCACGGATATTGCCGACGTTGGCGAACTCGCCGAAGCCGTTGGTGATCTTCGACTTGCCCACGGTCAGGCCGCCGCCCTTGGCGCTGATCCTCACGCCCAGGCTCTGGCCGTTGCTGCACCTCACCGTGCCGGTACCGCTCGTGGTCTTGTAGAAGATCGACCAGCTGGAAGAGCTGAAGGTGAGTTTGCAGGTCAGGTTCTGTGCTGAGGCCGGTGAGGCGGCCAGGGCCAGTCCCAGTGCCAGCGTGCTGCCGACGAGGAGCTTGTGCATGCGGTTCTCCATGGAAGCGAAGCAGGGAGCCGGGCCGCACTGGATCGCGGCCCGGGTTCGATGATCCGCCCGGCGGATCGTGGCCACGAAGGTGTGGCCGCGGCGATTAATCGAGCGTGAAGGCAAGGTGGCCGGCCGACGCCACCACGCGTATCGTGCTGCCGCTGGCGAATTCCCCGGCCAGGATCTTCTGCGCCAGCGGATTTTCCAGTTGCTGCTGGATCGCACGCTTCAGCGGGCGCGCGCCATACACCGGGTCGAAGCCGACGTTGCCGAGCAGTTGCAGGGCGCTGTCCTCCAGCTCGATGCGCAGGCCGCGCTCGGCCAGGCGCTTCTCCAGCCCGTGCAGCTGGATCTTCGCGATCTCGCGGATCTGCGCCTTGTCCAGCGGGTGGAAAACCACGATGTCGTCCAGGCGGTTGATGAACTCCGGGCGGAAATGCGCCTGCACCACGCCCATCACCGCGGCCTTCATCTGCGTGTAGGCCTCGGGCGAATCGTCGCCGCCCAGCTCCTGGATCTGGTGCGAACCCAGGTTCGAGGTCATCACGATCACCGTGTTGCGGAAGTCCACGGTGCGGCCCTGGCCATCGGTCAGGCGGCCGTCGTCGAGCACCTGCAGCAGGATGTTGAATACATCGGGATGCGCCTTCTCCACTTCGTCGAGCAGGATCACCGAATACGGACGCCGGCGCACGGCCTCGGTCAGGTAGCCGCCTTCCTCGTAGCCGACGTAGCCCGGGGGGGCGCCGACCAGGCGCGAGACCGCGTGCTTCTCCATGAACTCGCTCATGTCGATGCGGACCATCGCGTCGGTGCTGTCGAACAGGAACTCGGCCAGCGCCTTGCACAGCTCGGTCTTGCCCACGCCGGTGGGGCCCAGGAACAGGAACGAGCCCGACGGCCGGTCGGGATCGGAGAGGCCGGCGCGCGCGCGGCGCACCGAATCGGAGACCGCCTTGATCGCCTCTTCCTGCCCGACCACGCGCGCATGCAGCGCCTGCTCCATCTGCAACAGCTTCTCGCGCTCGCCCTCCAGCATCTTGCTGACCGGTATGCCGGTCCAGCGCGAGACCACCTCGGCGATCTCCTCGGCGGTGACCCGGTCCTGGACCAGCTTGAAGTCCTTGCGGTCCAGCTCCTGCGCCGACTGCAGCTGTTTCTCCAGTTCCGGCAGCGTGCCGTACTGGATCTCGCTCATCTTGGCGTAGTCCTGGCGGCGCTGGGCGGCCTCCAGCTCCAGCCTGGCGTGCTCGATCTGCTCCTTGATCCGGGTCGCGCCCTGCAGGGCGGCCTTCTCCGACTTCCATACCTCGTTGAGGTCGGAGAAGTCGCGTTCCAGCGCCTCGATGTCGGCTTCCAGGTCGGCCAGCCGCTTCTGCGACTCGCTGTCCTTCTCCTTCTTCAGCATCTCGCGCTGGATCTTGAGCTGGATCAGCCTTCGCTCCTTGCGGTCCAGCTCCTCGGGCTTGGAGTCGATCTCCATGCGGATCCGCGAGGCGGCCTCGTCCATCAGGTCGATGGCCTTGTCCGGCAACTGCCGGTCGGCGATGTAGCGGTGGGAGAGCGTTGCCGCGGCGACGATGGCCGGGTCGGTGATCTCCACGCCGTGGTGCACGGCATAGCGCTCCTTCAACCCGCGCAGGATGGCGATGGTGTCCTCCACCGAGGGCTCGCCCACGAACACCTTCTGGAAGCGCCGCTCCAGCGCCGCGTCCTTCTCGATGTACTTGCGGTACTCGTCCAGGGTAGTGGCGCCGATGCAGTGCAGCTCGCCGCGGGCCAGCGCCGGCTTGAGCATGTTGCCGGCGTCCATCGACCCCTCGGCCTTGCCGGCGCCGACCACGGTGTGCAGCTCGTCGATGAACAGGATCACCTGGCCTTCGTTCTTGGCCAGGTCGTTGAGCACGCCCTTGAGCCGCTCCTCGAATTCGCCGCGGAACTTGGCCCCGGCGATCAGCGCGCCCATGTCCAGCGAGAGCACGCGCTTGCCGCGCAGGCCCTCGGGGACCTCGTCGTTGATGATCCGCTGGGCCAGGCCTTCGACGATCGCGGTCTTGCCCACGCCTGGCTCGCCGATCAGCACCGGGTTGTTCTTGGTCCGCCGCTGCAGGACCTGGATGGTGCGGCGGATTTCCTCGTCGCGCCCGATCACCGGGTCGAGCTTGCCGGACTCGGCGCGCTCGGTCAGGTCGATGGTGTACTTCTCAAGCGCCTGGCGCTGCTCTTCGGCGTTCTCGCTCTGCACGCTTTCGCCGCCGCGGATCTTGCCGATGGCGGCCTCCAGCCTGGTCTTGTCCGCGCCGGCGGCGCGCAGGGCCATGCCCAGCGGACCCTTGTCGTCCAGCGCCGCCAGCACGAACCACTCGCTGGCGATGAACTGGTCGCCGTGCTGCTGGGCCAGCTTGTCGGTCACGTTGAGCAGGCGATTGAGGTCGTTGCCGATCGACAGGCTGCCGGCCTGCCCGGAGACCTTGGGCAGCGCGTCCAGCGCTTCGACCAGGCGCTCGCGCAACACCGGCACGTTGACCCCGGCCTGGGCCAGCAGGGGGCGCGTGCTGCCGCCCGCCTGGTCCAGCAGCGCGCTCACCACATGCACCGGTTCGATCATGTTGTGGTCGCGGCCCACGGCCAGCGACTGGGCGTCGGCGAGCGCCTTCTGGAAATTGGAGGTGAGCTTGTCCATCCGCATCGGGATTACCTCGGCAAGGGAGTGGCCGACGGACGCCGGCAATACCTTCCACATGCGGTTGCCGGGCGACGTTTCAAGACCCTGCGGGACCGACCCCGGCCTGCGAGGGCTCGACCTTCTGCAGCGACAGCAGGCCCAGCAGGACCGCCAGCACCACATAGGCGCCGCAGAACTGCCACATGATCAGCTTCGGCAATCCGGCCAGGTTCCAGGGCAGGTAGATGCCGCCGCGTGGGTCCACCGAGTGGATGAAGCCGAACAGGGTCAGCGCCGCGCCGACCAGCAGGGCCAGCACCGCATGCCGATGGCGCTGGTCGATCATCGCCACCAGCGCGGTGGTCCAGACCATGGCGGTGATGATGAAGCCTGCACGGTGATGTCGAGGCCGACGTAGACGATGATCGGCGCCAGCACCGCCAGCGGCAGCCATTGCACCAGTCCGGAGACATAGCCCAGGATCCCGCCCAGGCCGATGAACAGCCCGGTCAGCAGGGTATAGCCGCTGCGCGCGCCCATGTGCTTGTAGGCCGGCTGGCCGATGTAGGGCGTGGTCTGGGCGACGCCTCCGCAGACGCCGGCGACCAGGGTCGACACCGCTTCGGCGAGCAGCACGTCGCGTGTGCGGTAGTCGTCACCGGCCGCGCGTGCGCTCTCGCTGACGTTGATGCCGCCCACCACCATCAGCAGGCCGAACGGCAGCAGCAGCGGCAGGTAGGGAACCGTGTAGGCCAGCCCGTCGACGAAACCCAGCGTCGGCAGCGGCAGGGTGATCGCCAGCGGCACCGCCTGCGGCAGGGCGAAGCCCGGCGCGCCCAGCCCGGCCAGGCCCAGCCCGTAGTACAGCGCGGTGCCGACCAAAAAGGCCAGCAGCACGCCCGGCACTTTCAGCGGCAACCTGCCCTTGGCCACCAGCACGTAGAGCAGCAGCCCGAAGGTGACGAAGCCCACCACCGGATTGCGCAGGGTTTCGATCAGCGGCAGGAAGCCGAGCAGGGTCAGCGCCGCGCCGCCGATGGAACCCAGCAGCCCGGCGCGCGGCACCATCCGCGTCACCGCATCGCCGAAGAACGACAGCACCAGCTTCAGCAAGCCCATCACCACCAGGGAGGCCATGCCCAGCTGCCAGGTCGCCAGGGCCGCGGCCTGCGGCTCCAGGCCCTGCTGCTTGAAGGCGACGAACGCCGGACCCAGCACCAGCAGGGCCATGCCGATGCTGGTCGGCGCGTCCAGCCCCAGCGGCATCGCGGTCACGTCCTCGCGCCCGGTCCGGGCCACCAGCCGCCGCGCCATCCAGGTGTAGATCAGGTTGCCGACCAGCACGCCCAGCGCGGTCCCGGGGAACATCTTCTGGAACACGATCTCCGCGGGGAACCCGAAGATCCCGACCAGGGCCATTGCGATGAAGCCCAGGATCGACAGGTTGTCGACCACCAGGCCGAAGAAACCGTTGAGGTCGCCTGCTACGAACCAGCGGCGGGGGGCGGAC
>SEHC01000048.1 GCA_004173415.1 Lysobacteraceae bacterium | reverse complement strand
GACGGGCGCCCTGCGCGCGCCAGGTACTGCGGGCTGGCCACCATCAACTGGCGTATCTGGCCGAAGCTGCGCATCACCAGGCTGCCGTCGTCGTCCAGCTTGGAGCGCACGCGCAGGGCTACGTCATAGCCTTCGTTGATCAGGTCGACCCGGCGGTTGCTGACGTGCAGCTGCAGGCGGACCTTCGGATACTGGTCCAGGAAGGCCGGGAGGATCTTGGCCAGCTGGGTCTGGGCGACCTCCACCGGCACACTGACCCGGACCACGCCGCGCGGCTCTGCGCTGAGGCGATCGACCACCTCGCGCGCCGCCTGGGCCTCGGCCAGCATGGTCTGCGCATGGCGGTGCACGCTCATGCCCACGTCGGTCACCGCGAATCGACGGGTGGAACGTTGCAGCAGGCGCACCCCCATGTCGGTTTCCAGCTGGCTGATCCGCCGGCTCAGGCGCGACTTGGGAATTCCCAGTGCGCGTTCGGCCGCAGCGAAACCGCCGTGGTCCACGACCATGGCGAAGTAATAGAGGTCATTGAGATCCTGCATGGCGATAATTCCATAATCAGAACAATTAGTGATATTCAACCATATTTATTCCACCCACACAACGATCTACCTTGGCCTCCAACGCGGCGCCGCCGCAGTCCCGGCTAGCCAAAATGAAACTCCTCCACCTCGATTCCAGCGCACTGGGCACCGGTTCGGTGACCCGCGAACTCACCGCCGCCATCGTAGCCCGTTGGCAGGACAAACTACCGCAAGTCCAGGTCGAGTACCGCGACCTCGACACATCGCCCCTGCCCCACCTGACCGGCAGTTCGCTGGCCCAGGCAAATCCCGACGAGGCCGCGGACGCGGCCCGTACGCTGGAGCAGTTCCTGGCCGCCGATGTCGTGGTCATCGGCGCGCCGATGTACAACTTCTCCATCCCGTCCACGCTCAAGGCCTGGATCGACCGCATTGCGGTGGCCGGCAAGACCTTCCGCTACACCGAGAACGGGCCTGAGGGCCTGGCAGGCGCCAAGAAGGTGATCATCGCCAGCGGCCGCGGCGGCATCCACACCGGTGCGCCGACCGATTTCCAGGAACCCTACCTGCGCCAGGTCTTTGCGTTCCTGGGAGTGGAGGACCTCGAGTTCGTGCGCGCCGAAGGCGTGGCCTACTCGCCCCAGCATCGCAGCGATGCGATCGCCGGCGCCCTGGCCAGTATCGGCGAACCCATGCGCCTTGCCGCCTGACGGCGCACCAAGGCTGGCGGCTCGGACGCCGTCAGCCTTGCCGCCCCCCCTCGGACCCGCCATCGCGCGGGTCTTCTTGCAGGCGCGGGCAGGAATCAGGCGATGGCGTCGGCCCCACCCATGTACGCACGCAGCGCCTCGGGCACGGTGATCGAGCCGTCGGCGTTCTGGTAGTTCTCCACCACCGCGATCATCGCCCTGCCCACGGCCACGCCGGAACCATTCAGCGTATGCACCAGTTCGGGCTTGCCGGTGGCCGGATTGCGCCAGCGCGCCTGCATGCGCCGGGCCTGGAAATCCTGGCAGTTCGAGCACGAGGAGATCTCGCGGTAGGTGTCCTGCGACGGCAGCCAGACTTCCAGGTCGTAGGTCTTGGTCGCCGAAAAGCCCATGTCGCCGCTGCACAGCAACATGCGCCGGTACGGCAGGCCCAGCCTTTCCAGCACAACTTCGGCGCAGCGGGTCATGCGTTCGTGCTCGCCGTTGCTTTCAGCCGGACGCGCGATCGACACCATCTCCACCTTCTCGAACTGGTGCTGGCGGATCATGCCGCGGGTATCGCGGCCGTGGCTGCCGGCCTCGGCGCGGAAGCACAGGGAGTGCGCGGTCATCCGCAGCGGCATCACCCCGTCCTCCAGGATCACGTCGCGGACGATGTTGGTCAGCGGCACTTCCGAAGTCGGGATCAGGTAACGCCGCGAATCGCCGACCGCGGTGGAGAACAGGTCTTCCTCGAACTTCGGCAGCTGGCCGGTGCCGCGCATCGACTCGTCGTTGACGATCAGCGGCACGTTGGTTTCCTCGTAGCCATGCTCGCCGGCATGCAGGTCCAGCATGAACTGGGCCAGGGCACGGTGCAGGCGCGCCAGTTGCCCACGCAGCACGGTGAACCGCGCGCCGGACAGCCTGGCTCCGGCGTCGCCGTCGAGCCAGCCGTGGCGGGCGCCCAGTTCGACATGGTCCTTGACCGGGAAATCGAACACCCGCGGGTTGCCCCAGCGATGCTGCTCCACGTTGCCGGCTTCGTCCTTGCCCGGCGGTACGCTGGCGTCGGGCAGGTTGGGCAAGCCCAGGGAAATGGCCTCGATCCGGTCGCGCAGACGCTCAAGCTCCACTTCCGACTGTTTCAGCTCCTCGCCGAAGCCGGCGACTTCGGCCATCAGCGCCGAAACGTCCTCGCCCTTGGCCTTGGCCTGGCCGATGGCCTTGGAGCGGGTGTTGCGCAGGTTCTGCAGCTCCTGGGTGCGGGTCTGCAGCTGCTTGCGGGCGGATTCGAGCGATTCGACCGCCGCCACGTCCAGCACATGGCCGCGCGTGGACAGCAGGCGCTGGGCGAGTTCGACGGGATTGGAGCGAAGCAGGACGGGATCGAGCATTGCAGTCTGTTCATGGAAAACCGGGCCGCGATTATCGCCTGTTCCGGCGTCCGCCGCCTCGTCCGGCGTGCCGGGCCGTGTCAGAATCCGGCCCAGCACACCGGAATCCGCCATGCCCGCCAACGCCCCGCCCGAACACGAATACGTCTTCCGCCTGCCGCGCAGCGCCATGCGCATTGCCGGCATCGCTTTCGGCATAGGCCTGGTCCTGTTCGTGCTGGTCTGGTGGACGGGCCGCGACCATGCCTTCTACAAGGTGGAAACCACGGCTCCCGGCAAGCCGCTGAGCGAACTGGAAGCCTTGCCCGAACCGCTGGCGGGCAGCCAGGGCGCCAGCGACATGCCTGACGCGCGAGCCCCCGAGGAGCGTCCGCAACTGGTGGAAGCCGCCCCGGAGCCGGCGATGCCGGTGCCGGTGGACGAGGGTGAACTGCCCGCGCCGCCGGCCGGCCCGGCGACCGAGGCGCCCGCCCCCGTGGCCCTGGCGCCGGGCGATCAGCCGGTGCCGATAAGCGGACAGACCCCGCCGCCCCGTTATCCCGCCGAAGCCTTGCGGCGGGGCGAAAGCGGCACCGTGCTGGTCCGCGTGGAAGTGGATGCCAACGGCACCCCATCGGGCGTGGCGCTGATGCAGCGCAGTGGTTCGCGCGACCTGGATCGCGCGGCCATGGAAGCAGTGCGCAGATGGCGTTTCCTGCCGGCGCAGCGCGATGGCCGCCCGGTGCCGGGCAGTCTGGTGATCCCGATGGACTTCAAGGCCGACCAGTAAGCGCCGGACCCGGACCAGGAGTCGATCCCGCATGCGCACCCACGGCACCTTGGTGAAATGGAACGAGGAGCGCGGGTTCGGCTTCATCTCGCCCGCCCGGGCCGGTGAAGAGCTGTTCGTGCACGTCTCCGCATTCCCGCGGGATGGAGAGCGGCCCCGGGTCGGTGAACTGATTTCGTTCGAGACCGAGGCGGCGCCCAATGGCAAGTTGCGCGCGATCCGGGTCATGCGTCCGGGACGGCAACGGCTGCCGCAGGGCAGCCGACGCAGCGGAAGCGACGCAAGGTCCACGCGGCCAGCCGGGGCAGTACTGGCGGTCCTGGCGCTGGTCGCCATCGCTGCCTACGGCTACTCCAGTTTCATCAGCCCGGCCATGGTTGCCCGGTCCGTGCAAGCCACGCCGGACCCGCGCATGGCGGCTCCGACGCCGTCGATGACGTTCAAATGCGACGGGCGCCGGATGTGTTCGCAGATGCGCTCCTGCGAAGAGGCGCGCTATTTCCACCAGCATTGCCCGGACACTTCGATGGACGGCAACAACGACGGCGAGCCCTGCGAACGGCAGTGGTGCAATTGAGGCCCGCACACTGGGGATCCCTCCGCTTCGAAGGCGGAGGACGCAGCGTTGACCGGTTCATGTACACCGCCTGCTTTCACGGCCTCATGACGCTGTCGCAACAAACCCGCGTGCAAGACTCGCACCTGTTCATCCACACGTTCAGGGAGGTCGATCATGTCCACGCCCAATCAGAACACGCCGAACCAGAACCAGCCGGGATACAACCAGGTAGACCCGGACGCGCCGGTGGTGGCACCGCCGCGCCGTTCCAGCGCGATGCTGTGGGCACTGCTGCTGGTGGCGCTGGTGGCGCTGGCGCTGTGGTGGTACGGCAAGCGCCCCGCGGCCGAGCCCCTGCCCCCGGCCACGCCCGTCGAGCAGCCTGTCGCCGAAGGCGACGCCGCGACGCCGGCCGCCACCCGCACGCCCGACGCGGCCAAACCGGTCGCCAAGCCGAAGCCCAGGCCGGTGGCTGCGGTTGCCAACCGCGATCCGGAACCGCTTCCCGGCAACCAGTCGCCCAAGTACCCGCCGCAGGCCTTGCGTTCTGGTGTGGAAGGCAGTGTCAACGTGCGAATCGAGGTGGACGCCAATGGCAATCCGACCGATGTGAGGGTCGTCCAGCGCAGTGGCGAACGCAGCCGCGACCTGGACCGCGCGGTCATCGACGCCGCGCGCAAATGGCGTTTCCAGCCGGCGATGCAGGACGGCAAGGCGGTCGCCGGCGCGGTGGTCCTGCCGGTCGAGTTCAAGACCGACTGAAGGTTCCGAAACCGGCGCCGCCGGCCAAGCGGTCGTAACCGGGGAAGGACGTCGCCACGTTGGCGACATCGGCAATCCCGACCTCCCCGGTCGCGACCTGCGCCGCGACGCTGAAAGCCATGGCGATGCGATGGTCGCCATGGCTTTGCACGAAGCCGCCGCCCAGGCGGCCACCCTGCAAGGTGGCACCATCGGCGGTTTCATCGACCGGGATGCCAAGAGTGCGCAGCCCGGCGGACATCGAGGCCAGGCGGTCCGATTCCTTGACCCGCAATTCCGCCGCTCCGCTGACCACCGTAGTGCCTTCGGCGCAGGCCGCGGCGACGAACAGTGCCGGGAATTCGTCGATCATGTCCGGCACGATCTGCTCGGGCACCTGGATGCCATGCAGCGGGGCATGCCGCACTACCAGGTCGGCGACCGGTTCGCCACCGTGTTCGCTGCGATTCTCCTCGACGATATCCGCGCCCATCGCGCGCAGGGCCAGCAGCAGGCCGGTGCGCCGGGGATTCAGGCCGACGGCGCGCAGCCGCAGCCTCGAACCCGGGACGATGCTGGCCGCGACCAGGAAGAAGGCCGCGGAGGAGAAATCGGCCGGCACCCTGATGTCGGTCGCGCGCAGGCGCTGGCCACCACGCAGGCGCGCCAGTCCCGGCGAAAACGCGATGTCCACGCCGAACGCGCGCAGCATGCGCTCGGTGTAATCGCGGGTCGGATGCGGCTCGCGGACGATGGTCTCGCCCTGTGCGTAGAGGCCTGCCAGCAGCACCGCCGACTTGACCTGGGCACTGGCGACCTCGGCAGCGAAGTCGATGCCTCGCAGGCCAGGGTTGCCGTGGATGCGCAGCGGCGGCAAGCCACCTTCCGCGGTGTCGATCCGCGCCCCCATCCGGGCCAGCGGGCCGGTGACGCGGCGCATCGGCCGGCGCGATAGCGACTCATCCCCCACCAGCACGCTGTCGAACGTCTGCGCCGCCAGCAAGCCCGCCAGCAGGCGCATGCCGGTACCGGCATTGCCGCAATCCAGGACCCCGTCCGGCGCCTGCAGTCCATCCACGCCAACCCCGTGCACGATGCGCCGGGACGCCGAGGGCGTTTCGATCCGCACCCCCAGCCTGGAGAAGATCGCGGCGGTGGCGCGGGTGTCCTCGCCTTCCAGGAAGCCGTCGATGCGGGACACTCCATCAGCCAGCGCCGCCAGCATCACCGCACGGTGCGACACCGATTTGTCGCCGGGAATGTCCAGCTCGCCACGCAGCGGTTGCCGCGCGGAGGATACGACCCAGTCTTGCGTGCCCGTCATTCGATTCCTCTCGCCTGTTTCGTTTCCCGCATGCGAAGCAGGGGTCTTGGGTTACGGCACCGCCACCGGGTAGGAACCCAGCACCTTGATCTGCGCCGAATGGGCTTTCAATTCGGCCAGCGCCTTCTTCATCGCCTCGTCCTCGACATGCCCGGCCAGGTCGATGAAGAACCCGTATTCCCACTTGGCATGGTGCGAAGGCCGCGATTCGATCCGGTTCATGCTGATGCCATGGCGCGCGAACGGGCTGAGCACGTTGAACAGCGCGCCTGGCTGGTCGCGGATGAACACCAGTACCGACGTGCGGTCGTGACCGGAGGACGGGAAGATCTGCCGGCCGATCACCAGGAAGCGCGTGGTGTTGTCCGCGTCGTCCTCGATCGAGGCCATGATCACCTTCTTCAGGCCGTACACGTGCCCGGCGCTTTCGCCGGCGATGGCCGCCGCGTCGTCCGAATTGCGCGCGCGGCGCGCGCCTTCGGCGTTGCTCGATACCGGGATCTTCTCGACCTTGGGCAGGTTCGAGCGCAGCCACGAGGAGGTCTGCGCGAACGACTGCGGATGGGAGTAGATGCGTTCGATGTCCTCGATCCGGCCGGTCCTGGAGAGCAGGTACTGGTGCACGCGCAGCTCGACTTCGCCGCAGATCTTCAGGTTCGAGGTCAGGAACATGTCCAGGGTCACCTGGATGGTGCCCTGGCCGGAGTTTTCCACCGGCACCACGCCGAAGTCGGCGTTGCCGTTCTCCACTTCCTGGAACACTTCCTCGATGCTGGCCAGCGGCAGCCCGTGCGCGGAGCGGCCGAAATGCTTCATCACCGCCTGCTGGCTGAAGGTGCCTTCCGGACCCAGGAAGCCGATCTTCAGCGGCTCCTGCTGGGCCAGGCAAGCGGACATGATCTCGCGGAACACGTGCACCAGCACTTCGTCGCTGAGCGGTCCCTCGTTGCGGTCCACGACCATGCGCAGCACCTGTGCCTCGCGCTCCGGCCGGTAATAGTCCACCGCGGCGGCGAGCTTGCCCTTGGCCTTGCCGACCTGCAGCGCATAGGCGGCGCGGTCGGCGATCAGGCCCTGGATCTGGCGGTCGATGCCGTCGATGTGGGCGCGGACGTCGGACAGCACGGGAGGCTTGGCAACGGCGGCCGCCTTGCGGGCGGACTTTGCCGTGGTCTTGCCGGCGGGTTTCCTGGGAGTTGCAGCCATCGTCACTTCCTCTCGATCATGTCTTGGCCCGCGGCCGGCTGCCCGGGGGCGTCGCCGGCCGCGCGCACGTTCCGCTGCCGCCGCATTGCCGGGCTACCCATGGCGTTGCTGGAAGTCGCGCATGAAATCGACCAGCGCCTGCGCGCCCTGCACCGGCAACGCGTTGTACAGGGAAGCACGGATGCCGCCGACCGCCTTGTGGCCCTTCAGTGCCAGCAGGCCGGCGGCCCTGGACTCGGCCACGAAGCGCGCGGTCAGGCTTTCATCGGGCAGGAACCAGGGGATGTTCATCCGCGAACGCACCGCGGGCTTCACTTCGTTGCGATAGAAGCCGCCCGATGCGTCGATGGCCGCGTACACCAGCTCCGACTTGGCTGCGTTGCGGCGCGCGAACTCCGCCACCCCGCCCTGCGCCAGCATCCACTTGAACACCAGCCCGGCCAGGTACCAGTTCCAGGTCGGCGGGGTGTTGAGCATGGAATCCCGGGCCGCGTGCGAACGGAAGTCGAAGATCTCGGCGCGCGGCTGGCCACTGCGCTCGAGCAGGTCGCGACGGATGATCACCACCGCCACGCCCACCGGACCCAGGTTCTTCTGCGCGCCGGCGTAGATCACGCCATACCGGGAAACGTCGATGGGCTCGGAGGCGATGCTGGAGCTGAAATCGGCGAATAGCGGCACCTGGCCGAAGTCCGGCGGATCACCGCGGAATTCGACGCCATGGATGGTCTCGTTGGCGGTGATGTGCACGTAGGCCGCATCGGGACTGAGCCGCCAGCTGTCGCGCGCGGGGATGTCGCGGAAGCCGCCGGGTTCGCCATCGGCGGCGATGTTGACCGTGGTGTACGGCGCTACCTGGCGGATCGCGGTCTTGCCCCAATGGCCGGTGACGACATAGTCCACCACCTGGCCGGGGGCGGCGAAATTCAGCGCAAGCAGGGCCTGCTGGGTGGTGGCGCCGCCGGAAAGGAACAGCACCGCATAGTCGTCCGGGATTCCGATCAGGCTGCGCAGGTCGGCCTCGGCCGCGGCCGCCACCGCGATGAACTCGGCGCTGCGGTGGCTGATCTCGACGATCGAAGCGCCCATGCCGTTCCAGTCGAGCATTTCAGCCTGGGCCTGGAGCAGCACTGCTTCGGGCAGGGTGGCGGGGCCGGCGCTGAAGTTGAAGACGCGGGTCATGGTGGGCCTGCAAGATGGGCCTTTAGTATGCCGCAGCGCAGCAGGCGATGTGGGGCCGATGGCCCCGCCTACACTGGTTTCAAACGCAACTTGTGCTGAGCTTTGATCGGCGCCGATCTCGCCCGGTCGCGCGCCCCGGCCTATAGTCGCCATGCACGCATCCACCGGGCTTGCAGAAGGAACCCCCGTCATGCCGCTACGCGATGTCCTCAAGATCCCTGCCCGCCAGGTCACCGATGAAGCGGTGTACCGGCAACGCCGCGAGTTCTTGCGAGGATTCGCCATGGCCCCGGCACTGGCGCTATCGGGCTGCGCCGAAGCCGAACCTCCCGCACCACCCAGGACGGTGGTCACCCCGGCCCAGGCACGCTCCGGATTCCGGACCAGCGAGGAGTTGACCAAGCTGGCCGACATCACCAGCTACAACAACTTCTATGAGTTCGGCACCGGCAAGGCCGACCCCTCCAATGCCGCCAAGACCCTGAAGACCCGGCCCTGGTCGGTCAGCGTGGGGGGCGAGTGCGCCAAGCCGGGACGGATCGCGCTGGACGACCTGCTGAAGGGGCTCACCCCGGAGGAACGCATCTACCGGCTGCGTTGCGTGGAAGGCTGGTCGATGGTGATCCCATGGCTGGGCGTGCCGCTGGCCGAGGTACTGAAGAAATTCCAGCCCACCTCCAAGGCCAGGTACGTGGCTTTCACCACCCTGGCCGATCCGGCGCAGATGCCCGGCATCCGCTACCGGTCCATCAACTGGCCTTACCGCGAAGGCCTGCGCATCGACGAAGCCATGCACCCGCTGACCCTGCTCGCCACCGGCCTGTACGGCAAGCCGCTGCCACAGCAGAACGGCGCGCCGCTGCGCCTGGTGGTGCCGTGGAAATACGGCTTCAAGAGCATCAAGTCGATCGTAGCGATCAACTTCGTCGAGAAGATGCCAGAGACCGCCTGGCACGACCT
>SEHC01000463.1 GCA_004173415.1 Lysobacteraceae bacterium | reverse complement strand
CTGCTGGAAATGAAGCGTCGCGCCGACGCGCGCGATGGCACCACGCCTGCCCATTTGAACAAGGGTGGCAAGGTCGCCAGCAAGTGGGCCGAGAACCTGGTCGAGGCCATCGATCGCAGTCGCGCCACGACCCTGGAGCGGTTCCTGTTCGCGCTCGGCATCCAGCATGTCGGCGAAAGCACGGCCAAGGCGCTGGCCGGCTGGTTCGGCGACCTGGAACTGATCCGGCACCTGCCATGGCCCTTGTTCAAGCGGGTGCCGGATGTAGGTGGGGAAGTCGCGCGTTCCATCGGCCACTTCCTCGACCAGCCCGGCAACCAGCAGGTGATCGACGACCTGCTGGCGCGTGGGGTGAGGGTGACCGACACGCATGCACCGAGCGCGAAACTGCGTGAGGGCCTGGACCTTGCGACGCTGCTGGTGGAACTGGAGATCCCCAGGATCACCCGGATACGCGCCGAGCAGCTCGGCAACGCATTCGCCAACGCGCAGGCGCTGCTGGATGCGCCCGCACACCACTTCGTCAGCGCCGGTTTGCCTGCCGAATCGGCCAACAGCCTGGCCGGCTGGCTTGAAGTTCCCGGTAACACGAGCCTTTTGCTGAAGGGCGCTGCCGCGATCGATGCGTTGCTGGCGGCTGCCCCGGAAACCGAACAGGCCATGGGCGGCCCGTTGGACGGCAAGACCGTGGTGCTCACTGGCGGTCTGTCTTCGATGAGTCGCGACGAGGCCGGCGCCAGGCTCGAGGCGCTCGGGGCGAAGATCGCCGGCAGCGTTTCGAAGAAGACCAGCCTGGTGGTGGCGGGCGAGGCGGCAGGCTCCAAGCTGGCCAAGGCAGAGGAGTTGGGCATCGAGGTGTGGGATGAAGCGCAATTGCTGGATTTTCTTGGGCAACACGAGTGAATACGGCACTCCCGCAGTGCGGGGCCTGCAACCACCTGGTGATGAATGACCGCGCAGCTTGAAGTCCTGCGCCTGCGCGCCGCGGTCAATGCGCTGTTCCGGCTCTACTTCGCCGAGCGCGAAGTGCTGGAAGTGGAAACCCCGATCCTGTCCGAGGCGGGCAACACCGAGCCCAATATCGACAGCTTCACCACCACGTTCACCGGCCATGCCGACGCGGGCTCGCGGACGCGCTGGATGCGCACCTCTCCGGAATATCCTCTCAAGCGGCTGCTGGCCGCCGGCGTCGGCGATTGCTACGAGCTTGGCAGGGTGTTCCGCAACGGCGAGGCCGGTGGCCGCCACAACCCCGAGTTCACCATGCTCGAGTGGTACCGGGTCGGCTGGGACCATCTGCAGTTGATCGACGAAACCGTGGCCCTGGTACAACGCGCACTGCAACTGATCGGACGCCAGGCCGAGGTGCGTTCGTGCACCTACCAGGAGCTTTTCCAGCAGGAGCTGGGGCTGGACCCGTTCCTGGCCACCGAGGTCGAACTGCGCGCGCCGCTGGCCGATGTCTCCATCGACGCCGCAGGGCTGGACCGGGATGACTGGCTGGACCTGCTGGTCACCCATCGCCTGCAACCCGGATTCCCGGCCGAACGCATCACCGTTGTCCGCGACTGGCCGGCCAGTCAATGCGCCTTGGCCCGGATCAGGGCCGGGGATCCACCGGTTGCCGAACGGTTCGAGTTGTACCTGGGCCACCATGAACTGGCCAATGGTTACCACGAGCTCGACGATGCAGGCGAGCAGCGCCAGCGGTTCCAGCGCGACCTGTGGCGTCGGGAAGCCCGGATCGCCTCGCTGCCGCCGGTGGACGAGCGCCTGCTGGCCGCACTGCAGGATGGTTTCCCCCGATGCGCCGGCGTGGCCCTGGGCGTGGACCGGCTGCTGATGGCGATGCTGGGGACCGATCGGATCTCGCAGGTGCTCGCATTCGCCTTCAACGAAGCTTGAACGGGGTGCGTCCGCACCCTCGCCGGTGCTGCGTTTTTCGGCTTTGTTAACGACATGGGTGCAACCCTGTCCATCGGTTGGCAGGGGCAGGGGGCGTGGGAATGAAGATCGGGTGGGAAAGCGGGGCTTTG
>SEHC01000462.1 GCA_004173415.1 Lysobacteraceae bacterium | reverse complement strand
GCGCTGAGCGCGCACATCAGCCCGGCCGCGCCGCCGCCTATGACCAGTACGTCGTGGCTGTGGGCCATGCCTACCTGGGCGCCAGGCGCACCGTGGGATGCACGTCGATGGTGAGGTCGCCGCCTAGGACCTGCATTTCCCCGTCCTGGATCATGACGTTGAGGCGCATGCCCCGGGTCATCAGCGTGGTCAGCGCCTCCACGGCCTCGGCGGCGATGTCGATCACCGTCAGGTTGCCGCAGCGGGCCAGCGAGTTGCCGTTCTTCTCCCACCAGATCTCGGCGCTGCGCCCCGAGTAGGTCACCACCACGACCTTCCGCGAACGTCCGCAGGCCTTGCGGATGCGCGCTTCGTCCGGCTGGCCCAGGTCTATCCACAGATCGATCTCGCCGGTCAACTCCTTCAGCCACAGGTCCGGTTCGTCGTCCTGGCTGAGGCCGCGGCCGAATTCCAGGCGTTCGTCGGCATGCAGGGCGAACGCCAGCAAGCGCACCATCAGGCGTTCGTCGGTTTCCGACGGATGCTGGGCCAGGGTCAGGTTGTGGTTGGCGTAGTAGTGCCGATCCAGGTCGCTGATCTGCAGGTCGGCCCTGACCACGGTGGATTTGAGTGCCATCGGTCGCTGAACGGGGAAAAGGTCGGCCATGATACGGCCTTGCCCGATGGAAGCCGCGCCTTGTCCGATCCGCCTCCCGATCCACTGCCCGCAATGGACCCCGATCCGGAGACGGCGACCGCCAGTACCCTGCAGTTGCCCGCGGGCCATTGGCAAACCCTGCTGGACGGTCTGTGCGCGCGGTTTCCTCGGATCGACCGGGCGCAATGGCTCGATCGTTTCCGGCGCGGGCGCATCCTCGATGCGCAGCGCCGGCCGCTGGCGGCCGACGAGCCGTATCGGGTCGGCGCGACCATCCACTACTTCCGCGAGGTGCGGGACGAGTCGCCGATTCCCTTCGCCGAAGCCGTCCTGCACGCGGACCCCCACTTGGTGGTGGCCGACAAACCGCACTTCCTGCCGGTGGCCCCGGCGGGCGCCCATGTGCGCGAAACGCTGCTCACCCGGCTGGTGCTGCGCCTGGGCAACCCCGACCTGGTGCCGCTGCACCGGCTTGATCGCGGGACCGCCGGACTGGTGCTGTTCTCCGCCGATCGCCGGACCCGCGCGGCCTACCAGGCGCTGTTCCGCGAGCGCCGGATCGAGAAAGCCTACGAAGCGGTGGCGCCCGCCTTGCCGGACCGGGCCTTCCCACTGGTGCGCCGGTCGCGGCTGGTTGCCGGGGAGCCGTTCTTCCGCATGCGCGAGGCGGAGGGCGCGGCCAATGCCGTGACCCGGGTCGAGGTGCTCGACGCCGCCGGCCCGTGGTGGCGCTACGCACTGTTCCCGGAAACCGGCCGCAAGCACCAGTTGCGGGTGCACATGGCGGCGCTGGGCGCGCCGATCCGCAACGACCGCTATTACCCGTCGCTGGAGCCGCAATCAGCCGATGACTTCGGCCAGCCCTTGCAACTGCTGGCCCGCCGGCTTGCTTTCAACGACCCCTTGAGCGGGAGTCCGCGGCGCTTCGAAAGCCTGCTGAAGCTGAACGGCTGACGGTGCAGCCGTAACGGCGAGGCTTAGCGGCCGCCGCCGGCCGGATCCTGCCCCGTCGCAGGGGCCTCTCCGGGCTGGCCTGGCTCCTTGGCGGCCTGTTTCCGGGCCAGTTTCTCGTCCTGCTTCTTCTTCTTGGCCAGCTCGCGCTGCTTCTTCTCGAACGAATAATTGGGCTTGGCCATGGGCATCTTTTCCTTTGTGGGTGGCCCAGTTTAGGCCAAACCGGCCCCGGGCCGGGGATCGATTGCAGGGGGGGATTGGCTTTTCCGGGAAAAGGCGTGTAGTGTGCGCGGCACTGTGTTTGCTTGGGTCACCGTAAATCGTGGCCTGATGCAGCGATCCAAAACGATCAGCTACATCTTTCCGCTTTGCTTAACACCTGCAACTCAGTCTCGGTCCGGGGTCCCCGGCCGTGATTTTTTTCATCCGTTTCAGGAGTTTCAAAGATGTCTGAC
>SEHC01000047.1 GCA_004173415.1 Lysobacteraceae bacterium | reverse complement strand
CCGGGGCGTTTGACTTTCATCCATCGCATGGGCGCCAGCCAGATCGCCGCCAAGCTGCCGCCGCTGCTGGACGCCGTGCGTCGTGACGGGCGCCGCGTGCTCTGGGTCTGCGACCCGATGCACGGCAACACCGAGAGCACCTCCAACGGCTTCAAGACCCGGCGCTTCGACAACATCCGCGGCGAAGTCGAACAGTCCTTCGACCTGCATGCCGCTGCCGGCACCCGCTTGGGCGGCGTGCACCTGGAGCTGACCGGCGAGGACGTCACCGAATGCACCGGCGGTGCGCGCGAACTCACCGATACGGACCTGGAGCGGGCCTACCGTTCCACCGTCGATCCGCGCCTCAACTACGAGCAGTCGCTGGAGATCGCCATGTCCATCGTCCGCAAGCAGAACCAGCTGGCGCCGTCCGCAGCGCATTGAGCACTTGATGGGGTCCTGCGCCGCGCGGAACGCGCGGCGCAGTGCTCATGACCAGTGGGCGTGGCGGGCGCCGGTGCGTGGAATCGGCCAGGTCCTGGCTTCCGCCAACAGCCGCGCGAATTCGACCGATCCGACCGGACGGCTGAACAGGTGCCCTTGCATGGTGTCGCAACCGTTCTCGACCAGCCATTCCAGCTGCGCCTGGGTTTCCACCCCCTCGGCGACGGTCCGGCAATCCAGTTGTTTAGCCAGTCCGATGATCGCCCGGGTGATTGCGGCCTGGCTGGGCTCGGTCACGTCCCGCACGAAGGACTGGTCGATCTTCAGGACGTTGAAGCCGTAGTTGCCCAGGTAGCTGAGGCTGGAGAAGCCGGTGCCGAAGTCGTCGATGGCGATGCGCACGCCCATTTCCTTCAGCGCCCTCAGCATGCTGTCGGTGCGTTGCACGTCCTGCATGATCGTGGTCTCGGTGATCTCCAGCTCCAGGCAATCGGCGGACATGCCGCTTTCCTGCAGCGCGGCGGTCACCGTATCGACCAGCCCGTTGCTGTCGAAGTTGGCCGCCGCGATATTGACCGAGATCGGGATGGCCGGCAGGCCGGCCTGTTGCCAGATCCGGTTCTGGCGGCAGGCGGCATGGATCGCCCAGCGGTCCATGTCCACGATCAGGTGGGTTTCCTCGGCGATCGGCAGGAACTCCGCCGGCAACAGCAGACGGTCGCCCTTCTGCCAGCGCATCAGGCATTCGACGCCGACGATGCGCCCATCCTCGCGGTCCACCTGCGGCTGGTAATGCAGGACCAGCTCGCCCTTGCGCAATCCGCGCCGCAGGCTGTTCTCCAGTTCGATGCGGGCATCGGCGCGACTGGCCAGCTCCAGGTTGTGGAAGCGGCTGGTGTTGCGGCCGCTGCGCTTGGCCAGGTACATGGCCGCGTCGGCGCGCATCATCAGGGTCGAGGCGTCGTAGCCGTCATCCGGGAACAGGCTGATGCCGATGCTGAAGGCCTGGTGCAGTTCATGCGATGCGACGGTGTAGGGCTCATCGGCCACGGCCAGCAACTGCTGGGCCACCTGTTGCACGCGTTCGCGGGAGCCTGGCTTGTCCAGCAGCACCACGAACTCGTCGCCACCGGTGCGGTAGACGCTGCCTTCGCTGCCCATGCTGCGCTGGATGCGCCGGGTCACCTGCTGCAGCAACTGGTCGCCGATGTGGTGCCCCAGCGCGTCGTTGACGTGCTTGAACAGGTCGAGGTCGATGAACAGCACCGCCAGGCCTTCGCCGCTGGAGCTGCTGGCATCGATCAACTTGCCCAGCGAGTTGTTCAACTGCAGGCGGTTGGGTAGGCCGGTGAGCGCATCGTGGTGGGCCAGGTAGGCCATGCGCGCGTTGAGCGCGCGCGCCTCGGTGATGTCGCGCAGGACGATGACCGAGCCGGCCGAACTGGTGCCGCGATCGCGTACCGGCGACAGCGAACGCTCGACCAGCATCTGCGCGCCATCCTGGCGCAACAGGTGCAGGTCCCCGGGCATCGCGGTGGGGTAGGCCTCGCGGGACAGCGCGTCGTCACCGGCGACCTGGACCGGCAGGACATCGGCCACCGGCTGGCCCAGGGCGCGATGCAGCATCCAGCCACTGAGCATTTCGGCGGCCGGGTTCATGTAGGTGACCCGGTCCTCGGCGTCGGTGGTGATGACCGCATCGCTGATCGAGGTGAGGGTGACCTCCGCGCGTTCGTGGGCGTCGAACAGCGCATTCTCCAGGTGGGCCTTTTCGGTGAGGTCGTTGGACATGGCGAAGAAGCCACAGACCTCGCCGTTCTCGCCGATATCCGGGGTGAAATAGGAGTGCAGGCGCCGTGGCCTTCCCTCCGGGTCCATGGCCACCGATTCGAAGTCCACATCCTTGCCGGCCATCACCGCGTCTATGTACGGCTTGCACTGCGCATAGCTCTTGTCGTCGAGCAGTTCAGCGATGCAGATGCCCGGCCGGTAGGCCTGCTGCAACAGCCTGGTCTCGGCGCAGGCGCGGTTGTAGAAAACGCACTTCTCGTCGCGATCGTATTGCGAGATCATCGCCGGCAGCTTGTCGGTAACGCGCTGCAGCTGGTCGCGGGCCAAGGCGAGTTCGCGGAAGGCGCGATGCTGCTCGCTGTTGTCATGGCCCATCAGGTACCAGCCGGAGCCCCGCCGGTCGTCCTCGGTGTCGGGCACCAGCGAGAACTGCACGGTGCGTTGCGGCTGGCCTATGCGGGCCTGCCAGCTGACCTGCTGGCCCTTTCCGCAGGATTCCATCGCCTCGTGCAGCGAGGCCAGGAACTCGGGGTCATCGGCATGCACCTCGTCCACCTTGCGGACCATCCACGACTGCCGGCTGGCGAACCAGTCGCGGCTCGCCCGGTTGGCGAAGCCATAGCGGCCGTCCTGTCCTATGTAGGCGATCAGCGCCGGCAGATGGTCGGCGGCCGCATTGAGCAGGGCGCGGCTGCGGCGGGCGGAGCGGGCCAGGTTGCGCAGCAGCACGAACACCAGCAGTCCCAGCAGCACACCGGTGCCGGCCAACACCAGGATGCGGGTGCTGCCCGGAACCGCGGCACTGCCCGGGGCCGACGCCACGCGCAGGATCCATTGGCTGCCCAGGAATTCCATGCGGTGCTCGCCGAGGAAGGCCGGCGGCTGGTGTTCCCCGTACTGGTCGCGCAGGCGGTGGCGATCGAACACCACGCCGGTGCCCGGATCGGACGATTCCAGGCGCAGGTCCAGTTGGTCGTGCTCGATGCCGGCCAGTGCCTCCTGGATCATCTGTTCCCATCCCAGGCCGGCCGACGTGTACCCGCTGAGCGAGCTCCGCCGCGCCTCGATGGAGTCCGTGCTGCCGGGTGCCTGCGAATAAACCGGCGCATACAGCAGGAATCCGCTGAAGCTCTCCTTGCCCGCCGGATCGCCGAAGGTCACCCGGCGCGCGGCAGTCAGTTCCCCACTGTCGCGCGCCTGCTGCAGCGCAGCCCGGCGCACCGGTTCGAAGGACACGTCGGTCCCGAGCAGGCGCCGCATTTGCGGCAGATAGGGATACAGCAGGTCCACGACCAGGTGTTCATTGCCGGGGTTGGCCGGATGCAGGTTGAAGTCCTTGCCGTGCTGCAGGCGTTGCCGCTCCAGATAGGCGGGCAGTTCGCTGGCCGGTACCCGTCGGGCGAATCCCAGCGTCTGCATGGCGGGATGGCGCTTTGCCAGCTGCAGCTTGGCTACGTAGGCGCTGAAGCCGGCCTGGTCCATCTGTGGCCTGGCCTCGAGTACGCCGGCGGAAGCGCGAACTATGTCCTCATAGCCCTGGATGCGGTTGGCGATGGCGGCGACGGCGGCGTCGGAACGTGCGTCGAACCGGGTTTGCGCCACGCGTTCGGCATGCAACCAGCCGGTGCGCCCGAACCACGCGGAAAGCAGCACGGCCGAGGCCAGTACCAGCCAGGCCACCGCATCGAGTCGACGCAGGCGCCGGTTGGTGGAGGCCGGCGAGCCCAGCGCGCGTGCAGCATCGGCCCGCATCAGCCTTCCGCCCCGGCGTTCGCTGGCCGGGCCGCCGCCTTGCGTGGATCCGGGCCGGGCCTGTACGTCGGCGGCTTGCGCGCCAGGGTGAGCTGTTCGTAGGCATAACCGAGCTGCAGCAGGCGCGGTTCGCTCCATGCGGCGCCCATGAACACGATACCCAGCGGCAGGCCTTTGCTGCTGCCCATGGGCACGGTCAGGCTGGGGTAGCCAGCCACCGCGGCCGCCTCATAGCCGGCGCCGGGGAAGTCATCGCCGGCGCGGGGGTCGGTGATCCACGCCGGGCCGGTGGCCGGCGCGACCAGCGCGTCCAGGCGCTGCGACTTCAGCGCCACGTCGATGCCTTCGGGTCCGGCCAGGCGCCGTGCGCGCGAGCGCGCAGTGATGTACTCCATTTCACCCAATCCACCCTTGGCGTTGGCCTGCTCGAACAGTTCCTGGCCGAAGAACGGCATTTCGGCGGCCGCGTACTGCTGGTTGTAGCCGATCAGCTGGCTCAGCGTCCGCAGCGGCGCATCGTGCTGTTGCAGGTAGCGCTCCAGGCCGGCCTTGAATTCATAGAGCAACAGGACCCGCTGGTCTTCCGACCATTGTCCCTCGGTCGGGATCTCCGCATCGACGATGGTCGCGCCGGCCTCGCGCATGGTCTGCAGCGCCACTTCCATGGCCGCGCCGGCATCGGCGTTGATCGCCATCTTGCTGCGCAGCACGCCGATGCGCGCGCCCTTCAGCGCCCCGGGTTGCAGGCGCGAGTGGTAGTCCAGGCTGGTGTTCCAGGCGCTGTTGGCAGTGGCCGGATCGGCCTCGTCGCGACCCGCCAGCGCACTCAGCAGGTAGGCCGCGTCGGCGACGCTGCGGGTCATCGGCCCGGCGCTGTCCTGGCTGTAGGACAACGGGATGATGCCCTGTCGGCTCACCAGGCCGACGGTCGGCTTCAGGCCCACCACGCCGTTGACCGCCGCCGGGCAGATGATGCTGCCGTTGGTCTCGGTGCCGATCGCCGCCGTCGCCAGGTTGGCCGATACCGCCACCGCACTGCCGGAACTGGAGCCGCAGGGGTTGCGGTCCAGCGCATAGGGATTGCGGGTCTGCCCGCCGCGGCCGCTCCAGCCCGATACCGAACGGGTGGAGCGGAAGTTCGCCCATTCGCTGAGGTTGGTCTTGCCCAGGATCACCGCTCCGGCCTCGCGCAGGCGACGTACCAGGGTGGCGTCGGATGCGGGCCTGAAATCCTCGAGCGCCAGCGAGCCGGCCGAGTTGGCCATCGGCGTGGCGCCGATGTTGTCCTTGAGCAGGATCGGGATGCCGTGCAGCGGCCCGCGCACCGAGTTGGTCTTGCGCTCCACGTCGCGCAGCGCGGCTTCCTTCAGTGCCTGCGGATTGACTTCGATCACCGCATTGAGCGTGGGCCCGGCCTTGTCGATGGCGGCGATGCGGTCCAGGTACGCCTGGGTGAGGGTGCGGCTGTCCAGTTCGCCCGCCTGCATGCGCGCCTGCAGGTCATCGATGTCGGCTTCGGCGAAGGCGAATTCGGTGGGCAGGGCGCCTTCAGCCGGGGCCGGTTCCGGCGCACCCTGCTGGCACGCGCCCAGCGCCAACATCAAGGCCAGCAGCAACAGTCGGGTCGTCCGCATCAAGTATCGTCCTGCAAGGAAGGCGGAAGCTGATGAAGGCTACCCAGCCTGCGCCAAGGGCGCAATGTTCGGTGCTCAGCCGGCGCGTCGTTTCAGCAGGTCGCGGGCCAGCACGGCGACGACCAGGACGTTGAGCAACAGCACCGCCCAGGCATGCCAGCCGTGATGGTGGTACAGCGCATACAGATCGAGGGGCAGGTAGGCGGCGGTGCCGACGCAGCCGAGCCACGACGCCCACGCCTTGGCGCGCCACAGGCCCCAAGCTTCGAGCAGGCGCCAGGCCGCATACACCGACACCACCAGCACGGCCAGGTGCACGCCGTCGGGGTTGATCGCGTCCAGCAACGAGGGCAGGGCGCCGTGCGCCGGGTCCAGGTTGAAGCGGGCGATCAGCCTGGCGACCAGCTCGCGCAGCGGTTGCGGTCCCAGCACTTCCAGGCTGGCCGCGGCGATCACCGCCAGCAAGCCCTTGAGGCCCTCGAAGAGGGCCAATGCGTGCAATCCCGGATGCGCCCGCGGTTCCGGGTTGTAACCGCCCGGGGCCACCTCGGGGCGAGGTCAGGCCGCGCGGGAGGCGCGCTTGCGGTCGCTTTCGCTGAGGAACTTCTTGCGCAGGCGGATTTCCTTCGGCGTGACTTCGACCAGCTCGTCGTCCTCGATGAAGTCCAGGGCCTGCTCCAGCGTGTACTTGATCGCCGGACTCAGCTGGATGGCATCGTCCTTGCCCGAGGCGCGCATGTTGGTCAGCGGCTTGGGCTTGATGACGTTGACGGTGAGGTCGTTGTCCTTGGAATGGATGCCGACCAGCTGGCCTTCGTACACGTTGTCGCCTTCGGCGGCGAACAGCTTGCCGCGTTCCTGCAGCGGCCCGAGCGAGTAGGCCGGGGTCGTGCCGGGCGCATTGGCGATCATCACGCCGTTGATGCGCTTGGCGATGGCGCCCTGTTCCTTCGGGCCGTAGTGGTCGAACACATGGAACAGCAGGCCAGAGCCCTGGGTCAGGGTCTTGAACTCGTTCTGAAAGCCGATCAGGCCGCGGGCCGGGATCATGTAGTCCAGGCGCACGCGCCCCTTGCCGTCCGATTCCATGTTCTTCAACTGTGCCTTGCGGGTGCCCAGCTTCTCCATCACGCCGCCCTGGTGCACTTCCTCGATGTCGACCACCAGTTGCTCGACCGGCTCCATCTGCTGGCCGTCGATCTGCTTGATGATGACTTCGGGGCGAGACACGGCCAGTTCGAAGCCCTCGCGGCGCATGGTTTCGATCAGCACCGACAGGTGCAGTTCGCCGCGGCCGGAGACCAGGAACTTGTCGGCGTCGCCGGTCTCTTCGACCTTCAATGCCACGTTGTGCAGGGTCTCGCGTTCCAGGCGCTCGCGGATCTGGCGGCTGGTGAGGAACTTGCCGCCGCTGAGGTCCTTGCTGCCGGCGAACGGCGAGTTGTTGACCTGGAAGGTCATGCTGATGGTGGGTTCGTCCACGGTCAGCGCCGGCAGCGCCTCGGGCGCGTCGAGCGCGCAGAGGGTGTCGGAGATGCTCAGGTCCTGGACGCCCGAGATGGCGACGATGTCGCCGGCCTCGGCTTCCTCGGCTTCCACGCGCTCCAGGCCCATGAAGCCCAGCACCTGCAGGATCTTGCCCTGGCGCTTTTTGCCCTGGCGGTCGACCACGCTGACCGGCATGTTCTTGCGGACCTTGCCGCGCTGGATGCGGCCAATGCCGATCAGGCCGACGAAGTTGTTGTAGTCCAGTTGGCTGACGCGCATCTGGAAGGGACCGTCCGGATCCACCGCCGGCGGCGGGACGTGCTTCATGATCGCCTCGTACAACGGGGTCATGTCGCCATCGCGGGCGGAGTCGTCCAGGCTGGCATAGCCGTGCAGGGCCGAGGCATAGACGATCGGGAAGTCGAGCTGCTCGTTGGTCGCGCCGAGCTTGTCGAACAGGTCGAACACCTGGTCGATAACCCAGTCGGGGCGCGCGCCGGGGCGGTCGATCTTGTTGACCACCACGATCGGCTTGAAGCCCATCGCGAAGGCCTTCTGGGTGACGAAGCGGGTCTGCGGCATCGGCCCGTCCATGGCGTCGACCAGGATCAGGACCGAGTCGACCATCGACAGCACCCGCTCGACCTCGCCGCCGAAGTCGGCGTGTCCGGGGGTGTCGACGATGTTGATGCGGTTGCCCTGCCAGGTGATCGCGGTGTTCTTGGCCAGGATGGTGATGCCGCGTTCCTTTTCCTGGTCGTTGCTGTCCATCACGCGCTCGGCCAGCACGGTGCGTTCCGACAGCGTGCCCGACTGCTTGAGCAGGCAGTCGACGAGGGTGGTCTTGCCGTGGTCGACGTGGGCGACGATGGCGATATTGCGGAGATTTTGGATGGACATGGGAAAGGCGCGCCGCGAGGCACGCTAAGGCTTAGGGAGGAATGGGGCGTATTATAACGGGTTGAAATGCCCCCATAGGCATGATCGGGCCCCTGATTGGCCCAATTGGGCAAAAAAAATATTCACAATCAGGCTTTGATCGGCGGCTGGCCGCCCTTATTGCCTAGTCCCCACCTAACCGCACCAGGAGTTTCCCGATGTCCCTGACCGCCACCTTCGATACCGCCCGCGGCCCCATCAAGGTCGAGCTGTACCCCGAAAAAGCGCCCCTGACCGTGGCCAATTTCGTCAACCTGGCCCAGCGCGGCTTCTACGACGGCCTCAACTTCCACCGCGTGATCCCCGACTTCATGATCCAGGGCGGCTGCCCCGAGGGCTCCGGCCGCGGCGGCCCCGGCTACCGCTTCGAGGACGAGACCAACAACGGCGTGCGCCACGACCGGGGTGTGCTGTCCATGGCCAATGCGGGCCCCAACACCAATGGCAGCCAGTTCTTCATCACCCACGTGCCCACCCCGTGGCTGGACGGCAAGCACACCGTGTTCGGCAAGGTGGTCGAAGGCCTGGACGTGGTCGACAGCGTGGCCGGCGGCGATGCCATCACCTCGGTGAAGATCGAAGGCGACGCCTCGGCGCTGCTGGCCGACAAGGCCGACCGCATCACCGAGTGGAACCGCCACCTCAGCGCCTGATCGCCCTTTCCTTCCCCCGCGCGGCGGGGGGGGAGCTGGCGGCGCATGCTAAAATTTCGCGCCGCGAAAGACGGCCCGCCACCGCCAGACCGTACCCAAGAGGTTTTCCAATGCTCCAGCTAGCAGGACGCATGAGCCGCGCCAAGCCCAGCGCGATCATGGCCGTCGCCGACAAGGCCAAGAAGCTCAAGGCCTCCGGCCGGGACATCATCAGCTTCTCGATCGGCGTTCCCAACTTCCTGCCCGGCGAGCATGTCTACCAGGCCGCCCGCGACGCGTTGTCCCGGGATTCGGGCCAGTACGGCTCGAACCGCGGCGCCGACGCGCTGCTGGATGCCTTCCTCAAGCACATGCAGGACCTGGGCCTGACCGGTTACACCCGCGCCAACCTGTCCACCGGCATCGGCGCCAAGCACATCCTGTACAACCTGGCCGAGGCGCTGCTGGACGAGGGCGACACCATCGCCTTCCCGACGCCGTACTGGACCACCTACGCCGACATCGCCGACATCGTCAATGCCAGGAGCCTCGAGCTGCCGTGCCCGGCCAGCCAGGACTACAAGCTGACCCCGGCGCAGCTCGATGCCGCGCTGGCGGCGCACAAGCCCAAGGTGTTCCTGTTCAACAATCCTTCCAATCCGACCGGCATGGTCTACACCAAGGAAGAGATTTCGGCGCTTGCCGACGTGCTGGTGAAGTATCCGGAAACCTGGATCATCACCGACGACATCTACAACCGCATGCTGTTCGA
>SEHC01000461.1 GCA_004173415.1 Lysobacteraceae bacterium | reverse complement strand
CGCCTGGATGCGAACGCGCTGTTCTACCTGCGTTCGCGCGGCCTGCCCGAGGCGCTGGCCCAGCAGCTCCTCACCGCCGCGTTCTGCCGCGAACCATTGGCATTCCTGGCCGATCCGGAAGTGATGACGGCCCTGACCGGGCGACTGGACACGGCGCTCGCGTCGGCCGGAGTGGCCTGAACCATGAATGCACCGCATGCTGCGCCCTCGCCTGCCGTAGTGCCGGACTGGAACCAGGTCCGCGCCGACTTCCCGCTGCTGCAACGCCAGGTCCAGGGCAAGCCGCTAATCTACCTGGACAGCGCCAACACCAGCCAGAAGCCCGCGGCGGTGATCCAGGCGGTGGACGACTTCTATCGCCTGCACAACGCCAACGTCAGTCGTGCGGTGCATACGCTGGGCACCGAGGCCACCGACGCCTACGAAGGTTCGCGGACCAGGCTGGCGCGGATGCTCAACGTGCGCGCCGACGAACTGGTCCTGTGCAGCGGGACTACCTTCGCGATCAACCTGGTCGCCTACTCGTGGGCATTGCCGCGCTTGCGGGTCGGCGATGTCATCCTTGTCTCGCGCATGGAGCACCATGCCAACATCGTGCCCTGGCAGCTGGTCGCCGAGCGCACCGGCGCCACGATCAGGGTCGCCGAACTCGCGCCCGACGGCAGCCTGGACCTCGCCGCGCTGCATGCGGCGATGACCGGCGAGGTCAAGCTGCTGGCCCTGGCCCACGTTTCCAACGTCCTCGGCACGGTCAACCCGGTTCGCGAAATCTGCCGCGAAGCACGCAAGCGCGGCATCGTCACCGTGCTCGATGGCTCCCAGGCGGTGCCGCACCGCGCGGTCGACATCACCGCGATCGGTTGCGACTTCTACGCCCTGACCGGCCACAAGATGTGCGGCCCTACCGGCACCGGCGCGCTATGGGCGCGGCGCGAGCACCTGCAGGCGATGCCGCCTTTCATCGGCGGCGGGGAGATGATCCGCGAGGTCAGTTTCGAGGGCACCGTGTACAACGAGCCGCCGCACAAGTTCGAGGCCGGCACGCCCAACATCGCCGGTTTCATCGGCCTTGGAGCGGCAGTGGACTACCTGCAATCGGTGGGCATGCCCCGGATCGAGGCCCGCGAGGGTGAACTGCTTGCCCACGCCACCGAGGAACTGCTCAAGGTCGAAGGCCTGCGCATCTTCGGCCAGGCCCCCGGCAAGGCGTCGGTGCTGTCGTTCGTGGTCGATGGGGCGCACGCCCATGACCTGGCCACGCTGCTGGACCTGGAAGGCGTGGCGATCCGTTCGGGGCAGCATTGCGCGCATCCATTGCTGCAGTCGCTTGGCGTGGCCGCCACGTGCCGCGCCTCGTTCGCCTTTTACAATACGCACGAGGAAGTGGACAAATTCGTGGTCGCCCTGCGCAAGTCGCGCGCGCTGCTCGCTTAGCGTCCCGCCAGTTTCCCCCCGACCACTTCGCAAGCCGCTGCGCGGCACCCGACCCGGCCCAGGAATCCGCCCATGCCCGCCATCGTGTTCCGCCCCGCCTTGATGGCCGACATCGACCCCATCATCGCCTTGGTGACCTCGGCCTATCGCGGCGACGCCAGCAGGCAGGGCTGGACCACCGAGGCGGACCTGCTGGACGGGCAACGCATCGATGCCGAGGCCTTGCGCCATGACATCCAGCAGCCGCACAGCCTCGTGCTGCTGGCGTTGCAGGAAGGCGAACTTATGGCGTGCGCGCACCTGGCAATCGACCAAGGCGCTGGCTACTTCGGCATGTTCGCGGTCAGCCCCGGCCATCAGGGCAACGGCCTCGGCAAGCAGGTGATGGCCGAAGCAGAGCGCCTGGTGCGCGACGAATGGCAGCTGCCGGCAATGCGCATGACCGTGATCGATGTCCGCGACGAACTGATTTCGTTCTACGAACGCCGCGGCTACTCCCGCACCGGCATCAAGAAGCCGTTCCCGTATGGCGACGAGCGCTTTGGCATCCCGCGGCGCGACGACCTGCGCTTCGAGATCCTGGAGAAGACCCTGTGAGCGGGACCTGGACCTTCG
>SEHC01000460.1 GCA_004173415.1 Lysobacteraceae bacterium | reverse complement strand
ATGGTCGCCATCGTCGATGGCCGCCCGCAGACGCTGAACCTCAAGCAGATGCTGGAGTCCTTCGTCCGCCACCGCCGCGAAGTGGTGACCCGCAGGACCATCTTCGAGCTGCGCAAGGCCCGCGCCCGCGCCCACATCCTCGAAGGCCTGACCGTCGCCCTGGCCAACATCGACGAGATGATCGAGCTGATCAAGACCTCGTCCAACCCGGCCGAGGCGCGCGAGCGCATGCTGGCCAAGACCTGGGAACCGGGCCTGGTCGGCTCGCTGCTGGCCGCCAGCGGCGCCGACACCTCGCGCCCCGAGGACCTGCCCGCCGGCGTGGGTTTCCTGGGCGGCGTGTACCAGCTGACCGAAGTGCAGGCGACCCAGATCCTGGAGATGCGCCTGCACCGCCTGACCGGGCTGGAGCAGGAAAAGCTCACCGAGGAATACCGCGAGCTGCTGGAGAGCATCGCCGGGCTGATCCGCATCCTCGAGAACCCCGACGTGCTGATGCAGGTGATCCGCGACGAGCTGCTGAACATCAAGGCCGAGTTCGGTGACGCGCGCCGCAGCGAGATCCGCCACAGCGAGGAAGACCTGGACATCCTCGACCTGATCGCGCCCGAGGACGTGGTGGTGACCCTGTCCCATGCCGGCTACGCCAAGCGCCAGCCGGCCAGCGACTACCGCGCGCAGCGGCGTGGCGGCCGCGGCCGCAGCGCGGCGGCGACCAAGGAAGAGGATTTCATAGACCAGCTGTGGCTGGTCAACACCCACGACACACTGCTGGCCTTCACCAGCAGCGGCCGGGTGTTCTGGCTGTCGGTCTACCAGCTGCCCGAGGCAGGGTCGAACGCGCGCGGACGCCCGATCATCAACTGGATCCCGCTGGAAGCCGGCGAACGGGTCCAGGCGGTGGTGCCGGTGCGCGAGTACGCCGAGGACAAGTACGTGTTCTTCGCCACCCGCAACGGCACGGTCAAGAAGACCCCGCTGACCGAGTTCGCCTACCGCCTGCAGCGCGGCAAGATCGCCATCAACCTGGACGAGGGCGATGCGCTGGTCAACGCCGAGCTAACCGACGGCAGCCGCGACGTGATGCTGTTCGCCAGCAACGGCAAGGCAGTGCGGTTCGACGAAGCCTCGGTCCGCTCGATGGGCCGCACCGCGACCGGCGTGCGCGGCATCCGCCTTGGCTCCGGCGAGCACGTGGTCAGCCTGGTCGTGGTCGAGGGCGATGGCGATGTCCTCACCGCCAGCGCGCGCGGCTTCGGCAAGCGTACGGCGCTGGAGGATTATCCGAAAAAGGGCCGTGGCACCCAGGGCGTGCTGGCGATCAAGACCAGCGACCGCAACGGCAAGCTGGTCGGCGCCATCCAGTTGTCCGACCACCACGAAGTGCTGCTGATTTCCGATGGCGGCACCATGGTGCGCACCCGCGCCTCGGAGATTTCCCAGGTCGGGCGCAATACCCAGGGCGTGACCCTGATCAAGCTGGCCAAGGACGAGACGTTGCAGGCGGTGGAGCGACTGGACGCTTCGCTGGACGGTGACGACGAGTCCGTCGACGCCGGCGCGAATGCGCTCTCCGAGGGTCCGGCGGAAGCCCAGCCGGAAGCCTGACCGGGCCGCCCTCCGCAACGAGGGCGGACGGTTCGAACCGGCGTTGTTTGCGTTCTATACTCCCTGCAATTTCTGGGGGCAGGGAATCGCAAATGGCATCGCAAATGGAATCGCGGAGTGGATCGCGGGACGAATCGGCGTCCGGGCGCACCCCGGGCAGACACGGCAACGCGCGCATCGGCCTGATGCGCGCGTTTTTCTTTGTCGCGCTGCTGTCGCTGGGGCTGGGCGCGTGCAAGCGCAACGAAACGGGCCAACTGCCACCACCCAGCGGTGAACCGATCAAGACCCAGCCCGAGGCGGTCAAGGGCTTCGCCCTGGCCAGCATCTACCCGGAGCAGCACGAGGGTGACCTGTCCATCGCCGTGGAATTCACCCGGCCGCTGGTGGGTTCGCAGGCGTTCGACGACCTGCTGGCGGTGACCGATGACAAGGGCGCGCCGGTCAAGGG
>SEHC01000459.1 GCA_004173415.1 Lysobacteraceae bacterium | reverse complement strand
GCCACTTCCGGCGCATAGAACCAGGCCCGGTAGGCCGGCATCAGCGTATTGGCCATGAACAGCATCCAGCGGTAGTACTGGGCTCGTTGTGGAGTGCCCGGCGCTGGCGCCAGCCGCGCCTGCGGGTGGCAATCGGCCAGGTGCATGACGATCGCCGGCGCCTCGGTGACGACCTCGCCGTCCAGCACCAGGCTCGGGACCACGCCAGCGGGGTTTATCGCCAGGTACTCGGCCGCCTTCTGCTCCTTCCGCTCGAAGTCGAGCATGCGCAGTTCGTGGTCCAGACCCAGTTCGATCAGCAGCCAGTGCACGACCAGGCTGGCGGTGCTGGGCGAGCCGACCAGGTAGGCCGAGCCACCGACCGCCATGAGGTAGGCCGACTTGTGCTTGCGGATCGCCGCGATCGCGGCCGGGCCACGCTCGGCCTTGCCGACCATGCCCAGCAGGCCGGTCTGGGCCAGCACCTGCTCGGTGAACTTGTCCATGCGCGTGGCCGTGGTCGGGCCGGCGGGGCCGACCACCTCGTCGCGCACCGGGTCGACCGGACCGACGTAGTAGATGAAGCGGCCCCTCAGGTCGACCGGCAGGGCCTCGCCCCTGTCGAGCATGTCGACCATGCGCTTGTGCGCGGCGTCGCGGCCGGTCAGCAACCTGCCGTTGAGCAGCAGGGTCTGGCCCGGCTTCCACGCGGCCACCTGTTCGGGGGTGACCGTGTCCAGATCGACGCGGGTCCCCTTTGAGGTGTCGTAGGTCAGTTGCGGCCAGTCCTCCAACGACGGCGGATCCAGCATCACCGGGCCCGAGCCATCGAGGGTGAAGTGGGCGTGGCGGGTCGCCGCGCAGTTGGGGATCATCGCCACCGGCAGGTTGGCGGCATGGGTCGGGAAATCCTTGACCTTGATGTCCAGCACCGTGGTCAGGCCGCCCAGGCCCTGCGCGCCGATACCCAGCGCGTTGACCTTGTCGTACAGCTCCAGGCGCAGTTCTTCGGCACGGTTCGAGGCGCCGCGGGCCTGCAGGTCGGTGATGTCGATCGGCTCCATCAGCGCTTCCTTCGCCAGCAGCATCGCCTTTTCGGCGGTGCCGCCGATGCCGATGCCGAGCATGCCCGGCGGGCACCAACCCGCGCCCATGGTGGGCACGGTCCTGAGCACCCAGTCGACGATCGAATCGGACGGGTTGAGCATCGCGAACTTGCTCTTGGCTTCCGAGCCGCCACCCTTGGCGGCGACGATGACCTCGACCGTATTGCCGGGAACCACCTTGACGTTGACCACGCCCGGGGTGTTGTCCCTGGTGTTGGTGCGCTTGCCGGCCGGATCGGCCAGCACCGAAGCGCGCAGCTTGTTGTCGGGGTAGGCATAGGCGCGGCGCACGCCCTCGTTGGCCATGTCCTCCACGCCCATGGTCGCGTCGTCCCAGCGCACGTTCATGCCGATTTCCAGGAACACGGTGACGATGCCGGTGTCCTGGCAGATGGGCCGGTGGCCTTCGGCGCACATCCGCGAGTTGATCAGGATCTGGGCGATGGCTTCCTTGGCCGCCGGGGACTCTTCGCGCTCATAGGCGGCCGACAGGTTGCGGATGTAATCGACCGGGTGGTAGTAGGAGATGTACTGCAGCGCGTCGGCGATCGACTGGATCAGGTCTTCCTGGCGGATGGATACCGGCAGGCGGGGATCGCGATGGGGATTGGACTGGCTCACGGCGGGCTTCAACCTGGCTTGCGGTGGGGAAACCCCGCAATTCTACCTCCCCGCATCCGGAGCCCGCCCGGCGCTTCCGCCGATCGTGGCGACCGCTGGACGCCATCCGGGCGCGCTGGCGCCACTGCAATCGCGGCCTGGCCTAACCTGCCCCGCCTCCCGCGGCGGATCAGCGAGCGGCGACGCTTCACCGGCGCCTGGTCCACAATGCACGAATGGAAACCTTCGTCCTGATCCTGGACCTGATCGGCACCTTCGTCTTCGCCCTCAGCGGGGCGACCCTGGCGGTGCGCCGCCGCCTGGACCTGTTCGGCGTGCTGGTGGTGTCCTTCGCCGCGGCCACCGCCGGCGGAATCAGCCGCGATGTGCTGATCGGTGCCACACCGGTGGCGGCCTTGAGCGACTGGCGCTACCCGGCCATTTCGCTGGCTGCCGGCGCGATCACCTTCTTCTGGGCGCCGTTGATCGAACGCCTGCAGTACCCGGTGCGCATGTTCGATGCGATGGGCCTGGCCCTGTTCGCGGTGGCCGGTACGCAGAAGGCGCTGGCTTTCGGGCTGACCCCGCCGATGGCCGCAGCGATGGGCATGCTGACCGGGATCGGAGGCGGCATCGCCCGCGACATCCTGCTGGCCCGCGTGCCCCTGGTGCTGCAGGCCGAGTTGTATGCGGTGGCCGCCCTGGCTGGCGCGGCGGTGGT
>SEHC01000458.1 GCA_004173415.1 Lysobacteraceae bacterium | reverse complement strand
GGATCGACCAGCGTGGCCGGCGGCGTGCCGGTGCGGCTGAAGGACATCGCCGAGGTTCGCCAGGGCTACAAGGAGCGCGAGGGCATCATCCGCCTGGCCGGCAGCGAGGCGGTGGAACTGGCCATCTACAAGGAAGGCGACGCCAATACCGTGGCCACCGCCGACGCGGTGCAGAAGAAGCTGGACCAGCTGAAGGAGCAGATCCCGGCCGACGTCGAACTGACTCCGATCGAGGACCAGTCCCAGTTCATCCGCCACGCGATCAGCGACGTCAAGAAAGACGCGGTGATCGGCGGCATGCTGGCGATCCTGATCATCTTCCTGTTCCTGCGCGATGGCTGGAGCACCTTCGTGGTCGCCCTGTCGTTGCCGGCCTCGATCGTCACCACGTTCTTCTTCATGGACCAGCTGGGCCTGAGCCTGAACGTCATGTCGTTGGGCGGCCTGGCCCTGGCCACCGGCCTGGTGGTCGACGACTCGATCGTGGTGCTGGAAAGTATCGCCAAGGCCCGCGAGCGCGGCCTGGGCATCCTCCAGGCCGCGATCACCGGCTTCCGCGACCAGGCGTTGACGGTGGCGATAGCGATAGCCGTGTCCCTGGTCGTGTCGATGACCCTGATCCCGATGCTGAGCGCGCTGAAGGGCAGGCCGCCGATGGCCTTCCCCGAGGAGGCGCCGCACCCGCAGTGGCAGCCGCGGGCGAAGTGGCAGAAGCCGCTGGCGGCGACCGAGCGCGGCATCGGCGTTGGCGTGCGCGGTTTCTTCTTCGGCATGGTCTGGCTGTTCGTGCGTGGCTGGCGCCTGCTGGTGGCGCTGGTCGGCCCGGCCATGCGCAAGGCCAGCGACCTGGCCATGAAGCCCTACGACGGCGCCGAACGCCGTTACATGAAGCTGCTGCCGGCCTCGCTGGGCAAACCCTGGCTGGTGCTGGGGCTGGCGGCATCGGCCTTCATCCTGTCCCTGCTGGCGGTGCCGATGCTGGGTGCGGACCTGATCCCGCAACTGGCCCAGGACCGCTTCGAGATGACCATCAAGCTGCCGCCGGGCACACCGCTGCGCGAGACCGACAACCTGGTGCGCGACGTCCAGCAGGTCCATGCCAGGGACCCGGGCATCCAGGCGATGTACGGGGTCAGCGGCACCGGCACGCGGCTGGACGCCAGTCCGACCGAAAGCGGCGAGAACATCGGCAAGGTCACCATCGTCATGGCCGGCGGCGGCAGCAAGCAACTGGAAGCCGACGAGACCGAGAAACTGCGCGCGACCATGCAGGCCCATCCCTCGGCGCAGCTGGATTTCCGCCGCCCGGAGCTGTTCAGTTTCTCCACGCCGCTGGAAATCGAGCTGCGCGGCCAGGACCTGGAGACGATCCAGCGCGCCGGCCAGAAGATGGCGGCGATGCTGCGCGGCAATCCGCACTACGCCGACGTCAAGTCGACGGTCGAGGAGGGCTTCCCCGAGATCCAGATCCGCTTCGACCAGGACCGCGCCGGCGCGCTCGGCCTGACCACCCGGCAGATCGCCGACGTGGTGGTGAAGAAGGTCCGCGGCGACATCGCCACCCGCTACAGCTTCCGCGACCGCAAGATCGACGTGCTGGTGCGGGCCCGCGAATCCGACCGCGCCTCGGTCGAAGGCATCCGCAAGCTGATCGTCAACCCCGGCAGCAGCCGTCCGGTGATGCTGGAATCGGTGGCCGACGTGGTCTCCACCACCGGTCCCAGCGAGATCCACCGCGCCGACCAGGTGCGGGTCGCGATCGTGTCGGCCAACCTGCGCGACATCGACCTGGGCGCTGCGGTCAGCGAAGTGCGCGAGATGGTCGCGGCCGAAAGCCTGGGCGCCGGCATCGGCATGCACATCGGCGGCCAGGGCGAGGAACTGGCCGAATCGGTCAAGGCCCTGCTGTTCGCCTTCGGCCTGGCGGTGTTCCTGGTCTACCTGGTGATGGCTTCGCAGTTCGAATCGCTGCTGCACCCGTTCGTGATCCTGTTCACCATCCCGCTGGCCCTGGTCGGCGCGGTGCTGGCGCTGACCCTCACCCGTTCGCCGGTATCGGTGGTGGTGTTCATCGGCCTGATCCTGCTGGTCGGCCTGGTGGTCAAGAACGCGATCATCCTGATCGACAAGGTCAACCAGCTGCGCGAGGCCGGCGTGGCCAAGCGCGAGGCCCTGGTCGAAGGCGCCCGCTCGCGCCTGCGTCCGATCATCATGACCACGCTGTGCACGCTGTTCGGCTTCCTGCCGCTGGCGATCGCGCCGCTGTTCGGCAGCCCGGGCGCGGAAGTCCGCTCGCCGATGGCGATCACCGTGATCGGCGGCCTGCTGGTGTCGACCCTGCTGACCCTGCTGGTGATCCCGGTGGTCTACGACCTGCTGGACCGCCGTTCCGACGAGTACTACCGGGAACGCGGCCGGCGCCATCGCGAGGCGATAGAAGGCATCGATGTGGGCAATGAAGCACTGGCCTCGGACAAGGGACTGGACCCGGCATGAGCGTCGCGGAACTGAGCATCAAGCGGCCGGTCAGCGCGATCATGCTGTTCGTGTCGCTGACCGTGATCGGCCTGATCGCGGCGTTCCGGCTGCCGCTGGAGGCGTTCCCGGAAGTGTCGCCGCCCTT
>SEHC01000046.1 GCA_004173415.1 Lysobacteraceae bacterium | reverse complement strand
AGCTTGATCACCCGCATCATCCGCGGACGCAGCGCGTCCAGGGCGGTCAGGTCGCGGCGCAGGCTGGCCGGGTCGAAGTTGCGCGGGGTGACGCCGGGGTTGAGTTCCAGCACGTCCACCGCCTGCCGGCAGAAGGCCTCGGACTTGTCGCCCATCTTGTTGAGCTGGCGGCGCTGCTCCGGGGTCAGCGCGACCAATTGCGCGAACTCGGTTTCCAGCGAGGCCAGGGCCGCGTCGATGGCCGCCAGGTTGTCGGCGGTGTAAGTGATGTCCACCAGGTTCTGACTCATGTCTGCTCCTTGATTCCTTGTCAGTGACCGGCCCGCTTGGCCGGCGCGCCAAGCATGCGGTCCGGCCCGCCGCCGGTTCCACCCCGCTGTGGCGTAGGGAAATTCCTACAAGCGTGTAGTCCAATCCCGACGGCCGGGTAGGGAAGGTCGCCGCCTGGCCGCCGACTCCCGCAGCCACCACGGAAAAACCCGGCCGCCAGTCTTCCCGCTTCGCGCCCGGGCCACCAGCGCTTCGCGTCTGGGCCGCCGGTGGTACTCGCCCAAGCCACCTCCGCTTCGGCCGCGGGCCACTTCGCGTGGCGGCCGGGCCGCAAAGGCCCGCATTCTCACGCCGCCGCGGTTCGCGCGCGATGCAGCCAGGCTGGCGAACGGGATTGGAAGACTTCGCCAGCGGGGCGCACGGACCTGGCGGGCGGGAAGAAAAGACGGGCGGATGGGAATTGGACGGATGCGCGCGCCGGTTCTCTGCTCGCTGCCAGCTGCAGATCCCGGTAGCGAGGGACCGGCGCCGGCGATGACCCGCTTCGCCGTTGAAGGCCCGCCGAATGTCCATCGGATATCTGTAGATGTGGCGCAATCCGCTTCGCGGATTCCGCACTGCGCGGGCTGGCGGCAACGCAAACAGCGTCGTCATCCCGGCGTAAGCCGGGACCCAGCGGTTGCTCGTCATGCCAAGGGAGGCGCGCGTTCTCTACCAGTCCCCCGGCCCTGGATCCCGGCTTGCGCCGGGACGACGGACAACTGGCGCATGTGCGGGATACCACGCAAGCGTAGGGCGCAATAACCGAAGGGCATTGCGCCGTCATGTCTCACCATCCGACAACCCAACGCCTGCAAAGGAAAAGCTGGGATACGTCGAGGGAAGCTGCCTGCCTCCAGAATCATGCGGCGCAATGCCCTTCGGCTATTGCGCCCTACGGACCTCGCGTCTCGAGCTTCCTGCCACACGTAACGCAGTTGTACGCGTGCGCTGCTGACGCGCTACTGCCGAGGGCCAACGAAATGCCTGTGGGAGTTCGTATTGGCTGGCCGTCGCTCCCTCGAACCTTGAGTAGCCTAGTTGAGAGATGGCGGCCTGGAGCGTGTTACCGCGTCGGCGGCTGCCCCGGGCAATACCCCCGCAGGTAATCCATGTGCGCCGGCATCTGCCGGACGGTGTTGTCGACGTTGGCGCGGAGATCACCCAGGAAGCGCACGAGTTCGGCGTCGCTCATCACATCGGCCGCTGGGTGGTGGCGCTTGGGCATGATCCCTTGCCCCAGCAACACCTCGATCCAGGAATTTTCCGCGAACAGTTCCAGCGGCACATGGAACACGCTGGCGGTCTCGCGGAACGGCTCGATGCGGTCGCGCAGCGAAGCCGTGATCTGCATGCTGCGGACGGTGCCGCTTACGGTGCAGCTTCAGGCGGTGTACCTGCGACCCCTCGCGAGTGGATCCGCCGGGGCGGAGCAGGGCGCCTGCCTAACCGGCGACTGCGGCCCGTTCGAAGGCCCGCGGCGCGTTCGGCAGGGGGCGCCATGATTGGCCCTTCTGCATGCGCTTCCAGGTTTCGCGCACGATCGCTTCGCCCAAGGGCCATTCCAGTCTCTGCCACTCCGGCACGCTGCGCTCGTAGCGCTGCCTGAGGCCGTCCATCAGCGTGTCCAGGTCCTTCTGGTAGTTGAGCAGGTACGTGTCGTAGCCGAACTTCAGCGTCGGGATGTAGTCATCGAACTCGCGATTGAAGCGATGGAAAACGCTTTCCCGATAGCAGCCACGCCAGTGACGCAGCTCGGCGTCGATGTCCAGCATTACGTCCTGAGGGGTGGCGCGAATATCACGTACGTTGCCCATGGAGCTCTCCGCGGCTGCGTTGTCTGGTCGCCTGCAGTTTTGGGAGTGCGCGGTGACGCGGCCGTGATCGATGCGTGACCGGAAAGTGAAAGCCGGCAAGGATGAGCCCGGAGCGGATGGGGCCGGTCCTTGTTGCATCGCGGCAGTCTTGCCCTGCCAAGACGGCTAGACTTCACGACCCCTGTGTTCGACCAAGGTTTCCCGATGATTCGCCCCTTCCTGCCGGTATCCCTGATAGGCGTTCCCACCGATGTCGGCGCCGGCCACCGTGGTGCGCGCATGGGCCCCGACGCATTGCGCATCGCAGGCCTGGGCGAGGCCCTGGCGGCACGCGGCGTGGACGTTGCCGACCGGGGCAACCTGAGCGGTCCGGTGAATCCCTGGCAGGCACCGGTCGAGGGTTATCGGCACCTCGAGCAGGTGGCGGCATGGAACCGCGAGTTGATGCACGCCACCGCCCATGAACTACGCCTGGGGCGCATGCCGATCATGCTCGGTGGCGACCATTGCCTCGGAATCGGCGCGATCACCGCGGTTGCCGAGCATTGCCGCGACAAGGGCAAGCGGCTGCGCGTGATATGGCTGGATGCGCATTCGGATTTCAATACCAGCGCAGTGACTCCTTCGGGCAACATCCATGGCATGCCGGTGGCCTGCCTGTGCGGCATCGGCCCGGACCAGCTGACCAGGCTGGGCCGCGATTTCCCGGCGATGCAGGCCGATGACATCCGCCAGATCGGCATCCGCTCGGTGGATGCCGAAGAGAAGCGGCTGATCAAGGACAACGGGATCGATGTCTACGACATGCGCTACATCGACGAGAACGGAATGAAACGGACCATGGAAGCGGCGCTGGAGGGCGTGGACGAGGACACCCACGTGCATGTCAGCTTCGATGTGGATTTCCTCGACCCCAGCATCGCCCCGGGCGTGGGCACCACCGTGCCCGGGGGACCCAACTATCGGGAGGCGCAACTGGTGATGGAGATGATCGCCGACACGGGGCGGATGGCTTCGCTGGACATCGTCGAACTGAATCCGGTCATCGATACCCGCAACCTGACCGCGGAGCTGGTCGTCGACCTGGTGGAGAGCCTGTTCGGCAAGTCGACCCTGATGCGGGACTGAGTTGAAACTGAATGCAACCGCTGGCTTTCACGCCGGATGAATGGGGATCCCCTCAGCTTGTACGCCAAGGTTTGCGCGGGATGTCCTGGGACGCACCGCAGGCCGGGTAATCAACTACACCCTGGAGGAAGACTTATGAAGCGTTTACTGGCACTGATGGTGGTTGCGATGTTCTCGATGGGAACCCTGACCGCCTGCAACACCATGGCTGGCGCGGGCAAGGATGTGCAGAAGGTCGGCGAGAAGGTCGAAGACAAGGCCGAGGACTGCAAAGACGCCAAGTGCTGATCGCAACGATCAGGCGATAAGCGCGAAGTCGCGAAAGTGACCTCCAGAAGGGCCGGGAAACCGGCCCTTCTCTTTTCGCCCGTGATATCCCACGGGAACCGCAGCCGGCGATCCGCGTGTCCTCCCCGGAGGCGAGATTCCCGGATCAAGACCTGCGATCCCTGCTCAGCGATAGGGAGGATCGGCGACAAACCCGTCGGGGAATGCGCGAGGCACGTCGCGACGATGCCGGGGGTAGGTGGTTATCCCCATCGCATGCAGGCGTGACGGTTCGTCATAACGCAGCTCGGAGACCTGCACCGGGTTGCGGGTGGCGCGCGCGAAGTGGGTCTGGCCCACCGGGGACCATTCGCGCTGGCCATGGCCGGTGCCGATGCCCTGGCGACGAGAGCCCGCGTCGGACGCCTCCATGGCCGGGGCGTTGGCGGACTTGGCCTGGTGGTCGCCGTAACCGTCCGCCTCGTCACGGTCACGCGCGATCGGCGGGGCCGGCAGCGGATAACGCCGCGGGCGCGACTCCTGGAACACGGCGATGCCGATGACCCCCACATTCCGCGGCCGGCCAGTGCGGGCCGCATAGCTGTCGGCCAGGTCGGTGAACACGAACTGGGCGATGTCGTCCAGCGACTTGCGCCAGCCGGCGATCTCCACGCTCTCCCAGGGTCCGAGTACATAGCCGGCCTGCGCCGCAGACGCGGTCTGGCCGCTGACCGCATTCACCCCGTCCACCGAGAGCACCGCCAGGACGCGCTCGCTGCTGGTATTGGTGAGGCGTACGCCGTAGCGGCTGCCGGGCCGGCCGGCCACCCAGCGGTCGCCGCGGTGGCTGTACTGCGGCAACGATCGGCCGCTGTCGCGATCGATCACCGCCATCTGCACCAGGGCGTCGGCGTCGGCGGCGAGGGCCGGGCCGCTGGCTGCGCAGGCCAGGGCCATTGAAACAAGCAGGGTCTTGAAGGACATGGGGTACTCCGGTGGCGTTGTGGATGTGCGCTACCCCGAACGCCTCGCTGCCCGGTTCGGGGTTGCCGTGGCCAGCGGTTAAACTGGCCTCATTCAGTCCCCGGCACGGCCCCACGAATGACCCGCGTACTCACTGGCATCACCACTTCCGGCACCCCGCACCTGGGCAATTACGTGGGCGCGGTGCGCCCGGCGATCGCCGCCAGCCACCAGCCGGGAGTGGAGAGCTTCTATTTCCTCGCCGACCTGCACAGCCTGATCAAGGTCCAGGATGCGGCACGGGTGCAACGTTCCACCCTGGAGATCGCCGCCACCTGGCTGGCCGCGGGACTGGAGCCGGACAAGGTCTGGTTCTATCGCCAGTCCGACATCCCCGAGATCAGCGAACTGAACTGGTTCCTGACCTGCGTGGCCGGCAAGGGCGTGCTCAACCGGGCCCATGCCTACAAGGCCTCGGTCGACCGCAACCGCGCCGACGGCGAGGACGATGATGCCGGCATCACCGCGGGGCTGTTCATGTATCCGGTGCTGATGTCGGCCGACATCCTGCTGTTCAACGCCGACAAGGTCCCGGTAGGGCGCGACCAGGTCCAGCACATCGAGATGGCGCGCGATTTCGCCCAGCGCTTCAACCATCTGTTCGCCGGCGATTACTTCACCCTGCCCGAGGCGGCGATCGAGGAGAACGTGGCCACCTTGCCGGGCCTGGACGGCCGCAAGATGAGCAAGAGCTACGACAACACCATTCCCTTGTTCGCGCCGCGCGCCGAGATGAAGAAGTTGATCGCCTCGATCGTCACCGACTCGCGCGCGCCGGGCGAGGCCAAGCAGGCTGATGGCTCGCACGTGTTCCAGCTGTACCAGGCCTTCGCCAGCCCCGGGGAAACCGAGGCCATGCGCGAGGCCTTCGAACAGGGCATCGGCTGGGGCGATGCCAAGCGCAAGCTGTTCGAACTGATCGATGCCGAGGTCGCGCCGATGCGCGAGCGCTACGAGGCCCTGATGGCCAGGCCCGGCGAGATCGAGGCGGTCCTGCGCGATGGCGCACGCAGGTTGCGGGCCAGGTACGCCACACCCTTCCTCGCCGAACTGCGCCACGCGGTGGGGCTGCGCGACCTTTCGAGCCAGGACGCGCAGGCCCGGGCTGGGGCGAAGGAGCGGGCGGCGCTGCCCTCGTTCAAGCAGTACCGCGACACCGACAACCGCTTCTACTTCAAGTTCCTCGACGGCGAGGGCGGACTGCTGGTGCAGAGCAACGGCTTCGATTCGCCGAAGCAGGCGGGCCAGCTGATCGCGGTGCTGAAGCGCAGCGATCGCGCCGATGCGATGGAGACGCCGGAAATCAATGTGCTGGTGCCGGTCCAGGAAGTCCTGGCGGCATTGCGGCGGCTGCGCGACGCCGAAGCCTGATGCCGTACCTGGCGCTGGTCCTGTTCCTGCCGTGGTTCCTGCTGCTGGGCGCATTGTTCTGGCTGTTCCCGCGCCAGCCACGCGGCCGTTGGCGCTGGCGCTTCGACCTGGCCGCGTTGCTGGCCGCATTCGCCCTGGGCTTTGCCGGCATGCAATGGGGATACGCGCTGGGCCTGGCCGACGCGGGCACCGGTCCGATCTGGAAACAGGTGCTGGCCACCCTGGTCGCCTATGGGGCGTTCCTGGCCGCGTTGCTGGCCGCGGTCGCCCTGCGCGCGTACTGGCTGGGCCGCAAGGCTTCGTCCTAGCGACGGGCATCGACCAAAGCTGCATCGCGCCGGGTCAATGCGCTGGCTAGAATCGTGAGTCCAATCAAGTCAGGCAGCGCATGATCGAGCACGGCATCCACACCATCGACACCGCGTTCCAGCGCGATCATTTCGATGCCGCCTACCTGGTCGTCGAGAACGGCCGCGGCGCCTTCGTCGATTGCGGCACCAACCATTCCGTGCCCCGCCTGCTGGCCGCGCTCGGGCCTGCCGGCCTGGCGCCCGCCGACGTCGACTGGCTGGTCGTCACCCACGTGCACCTGGATCATGCCGGCGGCGCCGGTGCGCTGATGAAGGAATTGCCGAATGCCAGGCTGGTCGCGCATCCGCGCGCGGCGCCGCACCTGGTCGACCCGGCCAAGCTGATCGCCGGAGCGACGGCGGTGTATGGCGAGGAGGAGATCAGGCGCAGCTATGGCGACATCGTGCCGGTACCCGCCGATCGGGTCGTGGTCGCCGCCGACGGTCACCGGATCGACCTGCAGGGGCGCGAACTGCTGTGCCTGGATACGCCGGGGCACGCCAGGCACCATCATTGCATCTGGGACCAACGCAGCCGTTGCTGGTTCACCGGCGACACGTTCGGCTTGTCGTACCGCGAACTGGACAGCGCGCAGGGCGCCTTCATCCTGCCGACTTCCACGCCGGTCCAGTTCGAACCGGAGGCATTGAAAGCCTCGATCTCACGACTGCTTTCGTACCGGCCCGAAGGCATGTACCTGACCCATTACGGCCGCGTCGGCAATGTCGGGAAGCTTGCCGCGGATCTGCGCGAGCAGATAGATGCGATGGTGGCCATCGGGCGCGACTGCGATGGATCCGGCGACCGCCACCAGGACATGGTCGCCGCATTGACGGCCTTGTACCTGGGGCGTGCGCGCGCCCACGACTGCCCGCTGGACGATGCCGGGGTGGAAGCGGTGCTGCACATGGACATCGAGCTCAACGCGCAGGGACTGGGATCCTGGCTGGATCGCGACAGGCGTTGAGCAGCCCCGGCGGCGAGCCCTGGAACCATCGTGCCTTCACCCCGCGATCGCGACTGGGGTCGCCCGCAAGGACGTCGCGCCGGCCCATCATTTCCAGACGTTGGGCTGCTGCCGCTTCTCCAGCTCGCGCATCGGCACCACGCAGAAACGGTGGCCGCTGGGCGCTTCCATCACCCACCAGCGTTCGCGCACGAATTCGATGCGCTTTGCGCCAAGCTGCTCGAGCCGCTTCACTTCGGCCTCGATGTCGTCGGTCTCGATGTCCAGGTGCACGCGCGAGGGATGCGATACCTTCTGCACTTCGATGTGCAGCCCGCCGGGGCCGTCCTGCAGCGGCGCATACAGGCCCAGGCCGTCCTCGTCGTAATCCTGGACCTCGAGATTCAGGGCCTGGCCCCAGAAGTCCGCCGATTCGCGCAATGTCCCCTGCCTGCAATCAATGATGAAACCGGCCAGGCGGCTGCGGTGGGTCATTCTTCAGCTCCTCGTTGGCTCTGAACCAGTGGCCTGGTCGTCTTCAGGTTCGAAATCAGTTCCGGTTCCTTCCCAGTAGACGGTCTCGGTGGCGGTCATCAGGCAGCGCCGCGCGCCTGTGCTGGTCAGGAAAATGCTGATGCCGCTTCCCTTCATGCCATGGACCGAGGTGTTTCCCAGGAACTCGTCCTGCTTGGTGTACTGGCTGATCCACGGGGAGCGGGCCTGCAGCTGGCGACAGGATGTCCGCCAGACCCTGGAGACGTTCCATCGGGCAAAACAGCGCCCGCTGCCGTCCAGGCCGGCGACGATGTCCGCATGCTCGGTGTCCTGGCCCTTGCGGGTGATCGCGGTAAGCGTTGCAGGACGAAGGTCGGTCGAAACTGGCGCGTGGCCGGATTGCATCCGGGTCACCGAGTCCCCGACGGCGCTCAAGGTCGCCGCGGAAAGCATCTTCGTGCAGGAACGAAACCCTTTCTCGGACAGCTCGGCAATGGCCGGGAAGACGGGAGGATTCCTGGCGAGCTGTTCCCAGTCCGGATCGGACAGGTCGACCGAAGCGCATCCGATGACAGACGCTGCTGCTGCCCAGACCAGGCAGCTGCGAAGGGCCAGCGTGTGGAATCGCATCTGCCGGCTACTGCATCAGCGCCAGGTCGTCGATCATCGCCTTGAGGAAGCGTGCGGCCTCGCCGCCGGTGCAGGCGCGATGGTCGAAGGTCAGCGACAGCGGGACCAGCTTGTGCGATTCAAAGCCGCCCATCACCGGCACGACCTGGTGGCGCGCGCGCCCGGCGGCGACGATCGCCACGCAGGGCGGCACCACCACCGGGGTGGCGTAGCGCCCGGCGAACATGCCGAAGTTGGACAGCGAGATGGTGTAGCCGGACAGCTCGGAGGCGGCGATGCTGCGGTCCTCGACCTGCGCGCGCAGGCGGTTGACCGCCTCGCGTATGCCGTTGGCGTCGAGGATGTCGGCATTGCGCAGCGCCGGCACGAACAGGCCGTCGTCGGTATCCACGGCGATGCCGACGTCGACCTGCGGATGCAGGGTGCGGCTGAGCTTGTCGCCGTCGAACCAGGCGTTCAATGCCGGGACCGCCTTGCAGGCGCGAACGATGGCCCGGACCAGGCGCGCGGTCAGGTCGTTGCCCGGCGCCCAGGCCTGCACGTCGGCATCGTCGTTGAGCGTGGTCGGCACGACCTTGGCATGGGCATCGGCCATGACCCGGGCCATGTTCCGGCGCACGCCCTTGAGTTGTTCCGGCTGGCCGCTCACCGACACCCCCGGGGGCTGGGTGCGCATGGGCCTGCCGGATGCGGAAAGCGCAGTGCGCGCGGCGCTCGCGCTCGCCGTGACCGGAGCGGCTGCAACCGCCGCGGGCTGGCGGCCGGCAGCCGGGGCTGAAGCGCCGCCGACAGGAGCCGAGCCATCGGCGGCGGCCTGCTTCACGTCGGCCATGGTCACGCTGCCGTCGGCGCCGGTGGCGCGCACGCGGGCCAGGTCCACGCCCAGCTTCCTTGCGGTGGCGCGCACCACGGGCATCGCCTTGATGCCGCCGACTGCCAGCGCCTGTTCCTGGTGCACGATGTTGGAGCTGGCCATCGGCGCGCTGCGGCAGGTTGGGGTCGGGCTGGAACTCGGCCAGCATCGCCCCGGTCACCACGATGTCGCCAGCGCTGCCGGCCAGCTTCAGCACCTTGCCGGACACCGGCGATGGCACTTCGACCACGGCCTTGGCCGTCTCCATCGACACCAGCGGCTCGTCCAGGCGGATCACGTCGCCTTCCTTGACGAACCACTCGACGATGGTCGCATCGGGCAGGCCTTCGCCGAGGTCGGGGAGATGGAAGGTCTTGCTGTCGGTCATGTGCAAATCCAGGTCGTGTTGTGGTCCCCGAGGGAGACTTCATTGGGGATGCGTTGGAACGCTCGTGAAGCATCCGGGCAAGCCCGGACCTACAAGGAAGGAGGGTCGTCTTCGATCAATTCGATGGCACGGGCGGGAATCCAGCCGCTTTCACCGCGTGTATTCTCGGCCCACCACCAGCCTTCCTGCTCGTGGTGCAAGGTGACCAGCTCGCCAATCTCGGTGTGCAGTTCGCGCGTGTCGTAGTCGCCCAGTGCGGTGGCTTCGCCGACTTCGCGATCGAACAGCACTGCCGGGATCCAGCCGCCCAGCCCCTGGGCCAGCGTGGTCCAGACGAACTGCGGCCAGTCGCCGTCGCGTTCGCCCAGGGTGACCGGGTCACCGGCCGCGACCTGGATCGACGGACGATCCGGTGCGCGATGCGCGGCGATGACCCGGGCCTGGCGCATCAGCCGGCCGCCATCACGCGCCTGGCCGCTGCGACGATCTTGTCGACGCTGGGCAGGTACTTCATTTCCAGGCGGAACAACGGGATGTGCGTGTCGGGCCCGGTGACCCGCTCGACCGGCGCCAGCAGGTCGTACATCGACGACTCGGCCAGGCGCGCGGCGATCTCGGCGCCGAATCCGGCGGTGCGCGGCGCCTCGTGCACGATCACGCAGCGGCCGGTCTTGCACACCGATTCGGCGATGGTGTCGAAGTCCAGCGG
>SEHC01000045.1 GCA_004173415.1 Lysobacteraceae bacterium | reverse complement strand
TACGACGACCCCGGCGTCGGCTGCGACAACGTCGCGGCCAACTTCGACGGCACCACCCAGCGTGACTTCCGCCCCGGACGCGGGTTCTTCTGCGGCAGCCGCGCCCAGCCCGGCTACGCCACCCTGCTGAACGAGGAAGAGGGCGTGTCCGCCTACTTCAACTCGACCCTGCGGCTCAACGATAACGCCAACCTGTATGCCAGCGTGTTGTACGGGATCAATGAGGCCCAGAACGATTCTGGCTCGCGTTTCTGGATTCCCAACTACAACGACGGCACCGATGGCTACATCTGGAACCAGGCCGAGCAGACCCTGGAGACCTACCAGCACATCTTCTCGCCCGAAGAGCAGGGCATCACCAACTTCACCACCAAGTCGCGTTCCTACAACGTGGCCTTCGGCGTGAACGGCACCGTGGCCGACTCGAACTGGGATTACGACCTGTTCTACAGCCGTTCCGGCTATGAGGTGAAGTCCGACCAGCTGTGGCCGCTGGTCGACGAGATGGATGCGTTCTTCCAGAACCAGTTCCTCGGCCCGCAGCTGGGCACCTACTACGGCTACCCGGTGTACGAGCCGAACAAGCCGGCGTTCTACCAGTCGATCACGCCCGAGCAGTTCCGCGCCTTCTCCGGCAACATCCGCAACACCTCCTCGACCTGGACCCAGAGCTTCAACCTGCAGGTCACCAACGCCGACCTGTTCCAGCTGCCGGCCGGCCCGGTCGGCGTGGCAGGCGTGGTCCAGTTCGGCTACCAGAACTGGGAGAACCCGGTCGATCCGGGGGTCAGCGGCGACGACTACTTCGGCCTCAGCGGCACCAGCGGCAGCGGCGCGCGGGCCAACCGCGCGGTCGGCGTGGAGTTCAGCATCCCGATCTTCAAGCAGCTGACGGCCAGCGCCTCGACCCGCTACGACTCCTACAAGAACATCCGCGCCGGTTCCGACGCCAAGGCGACCTGGCGGCTGGGGCTGGAGTACCGGCCGGTCGAGAGCCTGCTGCTGCGCGGCAACTACGCCACCGCGTTCCGCGCCCCGGACATGGGTTACATCTTCACCGGTGGCAACGGCTTCTTCTCCACCCAGGCATCCAGGTGTCCAACCCGGACCTGAAATCGATCAACGCCAAGTCCTACGGCTTCGGCTTCGTCTGGTCGCCCGACCACCGTTACGAACTGCGCGCGGACTACTACAACGTCACCATCGACGACGAGGTGGTGCCGCAGTCCTTCTCGCGCACGCTGTTCGACGAGAACGAGTGCCGGCAGGGGCGCCTGGACATCGACTCGCCGACCTGCATCGACGCCCTGGCCCGGGTCCAGCGTGGTCCAGTGAATGCCAATCCGTTGCTCAGCGAGTCGGTCCAGCTGGTGACCATCAAGGCGATCAACATCGCCGAGGAACAGATCAGCGGCATCACCGCCGGCGGCAAGGCGCGCTTCGACTGGGGCGGCTTCGGCGAGGTGGGGTTCGGCCTCGACTACAACGTCACCCTGGAGCACACCACCACCACCTTCCCCGGCGACCCGGAAACCGACCTGCTGTCGCCGCAGCAGGCCCTGAGCGCCGAGTTCAGGACCGTGCTCACCGGCGACATCAGCTGGCGCAAGGACGACTGGTCGGCCAACCTGCACGGAATCCGCTACGGCTCGACCCCCAACTACGAGGCCCAGTTCTGCACCGATCCGGAGGCTACCGGCTGCCGTTCCGACGGCCGCGTGGGCGCGCACGAGGTCTACAACCTCAGCGTGTCCTATGACCTGACCGACGCCAGTTCGCTGAGCCTGACCGTCAACAACGTGTTCAACAAGGAGCCGCCGCGCGACCCGACCTACGACGGCTCGCAGGGCTTCGCGCCGCCGTTCTACAACATCTTCGCCTACAACGGCTATGGACGTGCGTTCTGGCTGCAGTACCGAATCGACTTCGGTGCCCGCTGATCCAGCTTGTGTCCTGCCGGCGGGTGCGGCCCGCCGGCAGGCGCCGGCGCGCAGGGATCAGCCCTGCAGGGCCGAGCGCAACGGCTGCAGTTGAGCGGCGTAGCGCTGCCACTCGCCGCGGCCGCGGGAATGGATCGGCGCGCGCACCTGCACGCTGCTGAGGGTCGAGACCGGCGCGGCATTGGCCGCGGTATCCAGGCAGCCGGGTTCGAACTGCAGCCCGCAGAAGTCCAATATGCGCTTGGCCGCGGCCGTGGTGTCGCGCACCAGGTCGTCGTAGGCGATGTCCAGCACGAAACCCGGGCCCACCGCGTGCCAGTGCGCCATGAGCTGCCGGTACTGCCGGTGGTGGTGGGCCAGCGCCGTCAGGTCGTAGCTGTAGGCATACGAATCACCGAACAGCGCGCGGTAGTTGGAGAAGCACACGTCCATCGGCTCGCGCACCATGTGCAGGATCCGGGCCTGCGGCAGGGCGCGGCGGATGAAGCCGACCAGCATGAAGTTCGGCGGCAGCTTGTCGATGTAATAACGCCTTCCCTGCGCCCGCCAGCGTGTCTGCTCAAGGTAGCGGCGACCGAGCAGCTCGAAATCAAGCGCTTCGCTGGCCCGCAGCAGCGGCAGGTCAAGCAGGGCGTGTCCGTGGGTGTCGGCGGTCCAGCGCAGTTGCCTCGGCAGGTCGGCCAGTTCGCCCGCGGGCGTGACCCGGGAATGATTGCCGACGATGCGTTCCAGCAGGGTCGTGCCGGAGCGCGGCATGCCGACGATGAAGATCGGTTGCGGCCCGCCGTCATCTTCGATCGCCGATTCCTGCAGTGGCCGGTCGAAGCGCTGGCGCAATCCCTCGAACACCACCTGTTCGGCCGCCGCGTCGTATCCCAGGCGGCGGTGCATGATCGCGTTGCCGCGCTCCAGGGCCTGCCATGCCTGGGCGTGCTCGCCGAGATCATCGAACTCCTTGTACAGGGCGAACTCGAACGCGGCCTGGTCCTCGCTGCCGGCCGGCGCATTGCGCAGGCGACGGCGCAGTTCATCGACATGGTTGTGCTGCGGGGTCTGCCGGCGCAGGCGGGCCAGGGTCAGCGAGGCGCGGCCGAAGGTCGGTCCGGCGGCCAGGCAGGCTTCCATGCCGGCCTCGGCTTCCCCGAGGCGGCCGTTGAACTGCAGTTGCAACGCATGGAAATAAAGGAAATCGGGATCGCGCAGGCCGCTGGCGCGGGCGCGCTCCATCAGCGCAAGCGCCTGCTCATGCAGGCCCAGCCCCTGCTGCACGTGGGCCAGCGCCAGCAAGGCGGTGCCGGAGTGGGTGCCGGTTGCCGCCGGGTGCTGCAGGCAGGCTCGTGCGGCGGCCGATTCGCCCAGTTTGGAAAGCGACTGGGCGAGCCTGCAGACCAGCTCGACGTTGGCGTCGGGTTTCAGGGATTGCGCGCCCAGCAGCAGGTGCCGGGTCGCATCGCGAACCCGGCCCTGGGCCAGGATCACCCCGGCCATCAGCAGGTGGATGGGGACGGCCCGTGGATGCCGCTGCAGCAAGGCCTGCAACAGGCCGCTGGCCTGGTCCCACCGGCCTGCGGCGATATGCCGCTGGGCCTGCAACCAATCGCCGTGGTCGGCCGTATTCATGGGCAGAGGCGCCGTGATCGGCGCAACGCTGGTCGGGACCCGGGTCTTGGCATGCGTGGCCGATGGCAGGTTCCTTGGGGCCTTGCGGCGCGACGCGGCGAAGTTTGAACCACGGCACACCCTGCATCAACGACCGGTACCTACGGCACATGCGCGCCAAAGGACACCCGCTTGATGCTGGCTGCGATAGCTCTTGCGCAGGTGCGGCGCGAGTCGAAAAAATTGCGCCTTGCGGCGCAACAGGGAAGTGCCATTGCAGGCGGAGAGAGATGCGCCTGCGGCTCGATGCGATTGGATCTTGTGACGGACAATCTAGCGGCATCGACGTGAAGGTGTTATTCCTGCGGCCAACGACTTGTTTGCGTATGTTGTCCACCTGCATGACCGTGCATGCCCGTGTTCACCGTTATGCAGTCCAGGCTCTGGAAACCAAGCGCCCATGTTGAATCCGCGTTCCCATCCGCTGTACCAGGAGACTGACTGGCTGAAGGTCGGCGACTTCATCGTCGACCTGCCGCGACGCGAAGTCAGTGGCCGCGCGCAGCATGAACCCAGCCGGCTCACGGTCAAGGCGCTGCACGTCCTGCTTGCGCTGGCCGGACAGCAAGGCAAGGTCGTCAGCCGCGAAGCCCTGCTGGAATGGGTGTGGCCGGACACCATGCCCACCGACGACGTGCTGACCCAGGCGGTCGGCCAGTTGCGCAAGGCGTTCGCCGACGATCGCGACGCGCCCCGCTACCTGGAAACGATATCCAAGGGTGGGTACCGCCTGGTCGCGCCGATCGAATGGTTGCAGGACCATGGGACGGACAACGACGCCACGGCCGTGCCTGCGGAAGCGGACGTGATCCAGGCCCCGCCGCCGGTGGTCCCCGCGCCACCGCGACGGCGCGTGCCGGCCATGGCGACGGCCGTCGCGGCGCTGGCCGTGGTCGTGGCCGGTGCCAGCACCTGGTACTTCACCCATCGCCAATCACCGGCGGCGCCGGCGGCCACCGTGCCGGCCGCCGCCATCGCCACCGCGGATTCGTTGCCGTTTGTAACCATCACTTCCCGTCCCGGCCGCGAGACCAGCGCCAACCTGTCGCCTGACGGCGCGATGGTGGCCTACGTGCAGGTCGACGACAAAGGCATCGGCACGATCATGCTGCAGAGCGCGGCGCACGTGCCGGCCAGGCCGTTGACGGTGCCGCCGGCGGGGCACAGCGATGTGCTGCCGGTGTGGTCGCCGGATGGAAGGACCCTGGCCTTCGCCCGCTTCCAGGACAGCCGTTGCAGCCTCATGCTCATCGCCGCCAGCGGCGGCAACGAGCGCAAGATCGCCGACTGCTTCGCCGGCGCGGTGTCCAGCTATGACTGGACGCCCGATGGCAGCGGACTGCTGATGGGGCTGGAGACCAGGGCGTCTCCGGGCGAACGCGCCAGCCCGCTGCGGTTGCTGGACATCGCCAGCGGCCAGTGGCGCACGCTGCAGTACCCGATCGCCGATGGCGACATCGACATCGATCCACGTTATTCGCCCGATGGCCGCTGGATCGTGTTCCGGCGCAACATCTCGCTGTCGGACCTGTGGAAGATGCCGGCCGGCGGTGGCGCGCCGGTGCGCCTGACCCGGATCAAGAGCGACATCCGCGGCTGGGACTGGCTGCCCGATGGCAGCGGCCTGATCTTCAGTTACATCGGCAACAAGATGGGCATGTACCACTACGACATGGCCAGCGGCGCGATCAACAAGCTGGACATGCAGGACACCGGCATCTTCCCTGACATCGCCCGCCATTCTCCGTCGATGGTCTTCATCGTCGACCAGTCCACCTCGGGCGTGTTCCGCTTCGACCTGCCTGGCGCGGGCGGCCAGGTGCGCAAGCAGCGCCTGTTCTCTTCCAGCCGCTCGGACATGCTGCCGGCGATCTCGCCCGACGGACGCCAGCTGGCCTTCATTTCCGACCGGGGCTCGCGGCTGGAGCTGTGGATAGGCGAAGTGGACAAGCCGGACAGCGCCAGGCCGGTCGACACGATCATGCCGGTGCCGCGGCACATGCCGGTATGGTCTGAGGACGGCAGCCGCCTGCTGGTGGTGGGCAACCAGTCCGGCCAGCAGGCCCTGTACGACGTGGAAGTGGAAAGCGGTCGCGTGCACGAACTGCCGGTGCCCGCGCCCAGCCCGATCTACGCCGCCTACACCGGCGAGGCGAACCAGCTGATCGTCGGCTCTGACAGTGGCGAGGGCCGCCTGCGCGCGGTCCTCTACGATCGTTCGCAGTCCCCATGGCGGGAACTGGCGACCCTGCAGGACGTGGCCCTGGTGCGATTCGACGCGCGCAACGACCGCATCTATTTCACCCGCGTGACCAAGCCCGGCACCTGGAGCGCGAGCACCGGGCTGCAGGACGTCCAGGTAGTGGATGCGGCCCGTCCGCGGCTGGCCCGCGAGTACAAGCGTTGGGACATCGGTGCCGACGGCGTCTATTTCCTCGACTGGAGCGAGCGCTGCGCCACGGGCTGGTCGAAGATGGGGACGCCGTCTTCGCAATCGCCACTCTGCCTGGACAAGGAAGTCGAAGCCTGGCCCCTGAGTCCCAGCGCCGACCGCACCGGCAAGGCGGTTTTCCTCACCCTGGACGTGTCCAACAATGCCGATGTCGGCCTCGCCGACCTGTCGGTCATTACTTCCGGCACAGGGCTGGCGAAGCGGGATTGACCCACGCGCGGCGACGCGTACCGCGACAAGTCGTTGATAAACAAGTCGATCGGTACGCATTGGAAAGATATCGGAAAAATTTCGGTTCGATTTCCTGAGATTCGGCACCGTCTGGATCACACCAGTGGCCAATCCCCCAACAGGAAATGGCCATGAAGATGCAAACCGCGTGGATGGATCGCAACCAGTTGCTGGAGGCGAGCGGAGAGTTCGCCAATCCCGAACTGGCCAGCGTGGTGGCCGCCAGCCGCAGCGGCAGCCTGGTGGTCCAGGTGCCCCTGCTGTCGTTCTGGGTGGTGGTCCGCGGCAGCGTCGAGCTGGACGGGCGGGAAGGCCGTTTCCACCTGCAGGCCGGGGAATGGATCGTGCTCGAGCCCGATTCGCGGCCCTCGGTCTACGCCAACCGCGACGGCCTGGTGCTGGGCGTGCTGATGCCGGCGGCGATGCGCACCCGGATCCGCCAGTTCACCTATCTCGACCTGCACACCGGCCGTGGCCGCATGACCAAGAGCGAATTGCGACAGTGCCTGCGCCTGTGGCGGCAAACGGAACTGTTCGCGCGCAGCGGCACGGCTGCCGCCGCCGCCGACGGCAAGGCGCTGGTGCCGCTGCTGCGCCATATCTGCAATGTGCAGCATGATTTCAGGCGCCTGGTCGAGCACTGCCCGGGCCGCTCGCTGCGGCGCAAGAGCCAGGTCTTCGACCGCATGCAGCGGGCGCGCCTGTTCCTGGAGGGCAACGTCGACCGCAATGTGCGCCTGGCCGAACTGGCCAGCCTGAGCAACGTCTCGACCTGGTATTTCACCAAGATCTTCCACGCCCTGTATGGCGAAGGCCCGCAGGCGATGGCCGCGCGGCTGCGGCTCGAGCATGCCGCCTCGCTGCTGGCCAGCACCAGCCTGTCGGTCAGCGAAATAGGCGCGGTGTGCGGCTTCGAGAACAACTGCAGCTTCTCGCGCGCGTTCCGCGAGCGCCATGGCATGCCGCCTTCGCTGTACCGGCTGAATGCACGCGACTTGACAGCAGATTCGGCAAACCAAGATGGCATCCGCCGCAAAGCAGTCCTGGCCTTCGGTACGTAACTTCGTCATGCGTTAACACACTCATAACGAAACCGGAGATTCCTCGAATGACCTACAGCAAACTACGGCGCGCCACGCTGCCGGCAGGCATCGCGCTGATCCTGGCCGCGCCCTTCGCCACGCAGGCCCAGGAGGCGACCACGGAAGAGGCGACCGAACTGGACCGGATCGTGGTCACCGGATCCAACATCCCGCGCACCCAGATCGAAACTTCCTCGCCGGTGCAGGTGGTCACGCGCGAACAGATCGACCGGACCGGCAAGGCGACCATCGCCGAGTTCCTGCAGACCCTGACGGCCGATGGCGCCGGCTCGATTCCCAAGTCGTTCGGCACCGGCTTCGCCGGTGGCGGCGCCGGCATCTCGCTGCGCGGCCTGGGCGCGTCCTCGACCCTGGTGCTGTTGAACGGGCGCCGCATCGCGCCGTACGGCCTGGCCGACGACGGCCAGAAGGTGTTCACCGACCTCAGCGTTATCCCGATGGACGCGGTCGAGCGCGTCGAGGTGCTCAAGGACGGCGCGTCGGCCATCTACGGCTCCGACGCGATCGCCGGCGTGGTCAACATCATCCTGCGCAGCGACTTCACCGGCGCCAGCGGCAAGATTTCCTACGGCACCTCCGGCGACAGCGACGGCAACGCCCGCAAGGCCTCGTTCACCGCGGGCGTCGGCGACCTGGCCGAGGACGACTTCAACGCCTTCATCAGCATCGACGTCAGCAAGACCGACGACATCGCCATCCGCGATCGCCGCAACCGCAAGTGGATCGGCAATGGCGACCTCAGTCCGTACGGCTACGACCGCTCGGCAGGCAGCCAGTTCTTCAACCTGGTCGGCGCGATCACCGCCGGCGGCACCGTGGCCGGCAATTCGCCGGTCGGCTCGATTCGCGACCCGGCCACCGGCCTGTTCCAGTCGCTGCCGGGTTGCGCCGCGTTCTCCAGCTTCACCCCGGACCCGGGCGGCGGCTGCCTGTGGGAAACCCAGCAGTTCCGCAGCCTCACCCCGAGCGAGGAGTTCGGCAACCTGTTCGCCCGCGGCACCTTCAGGTTGAACGACAACTTCGACCTGTACATCGAGGGCGGCTATTCCAAGAAGAAGAACGTGTTCTACAACACGCCGTCGGGCGTGTCCGGCTCCTGGGGTTATCCCGGTGGCCCGGTCAACGCCAGCAGCGGCCCGGGCGCCACGGTGCTCGGCGCGCTGCACCCGGACAATCCGCTGGGCGTGGATGCGCGGTTGCGCTACGCCGCCTTCGACGTCGGCCCGCGCGTGACCCGCAACGACAACGAGTTCCGCCGCTTCCTGATCGGGACCAAGGGCACCTGGGGCGAATGGGACATCGACACCGCCTACCTGCACTCCTCGACCAAGCTGGTCAACGAGCGCGACGGCTTCCTGCGCTACAGCGCCGTACGCACGGCATTGACCGATCCCAACAGCCCGGTCGGCTGGTGGCGGATCGGCGATGACACCGGCCTGAATTCGCAGGCCCTGTACGACTTCATCTCGCCGACCATCCATGCCGACGCCTCGACCAGCCTGAACATGATCGACTTCAAGGCCTCGCGGCCGCTGATGGACCTGAAGGGCGGGCCGATGGGCCTGGCGCTGGGCGCCGAATACCGGCGCCAGTCGGCCAAGCTCTCGCCGCAGACCTACACCGACATCGGCGACATCATCGGCCTGGGCTTCTCCGCCTACAGCGGCGTCCAGGAAGTAGCCGTGGCCTACGGCGAAATCGCCGCGCCGGTCACCGAGACGCTGGAGTTGTCCGGCGCGTGGCGGTTCGACAAGTACAAGGGCGGCGATACCGCGAGCACACCCAAGGTCGGGGTCAAGTGGACCCCGGCGGACTGGATCGCATTGCGGGCCAGCTATGCCGAAGGCTTCCGCGCCCCGAACCCGGCCGAGAACGGCGACGGCGGCCTGGCCGGATTCAGCACGGTGCGCGATCCGGTCCGTTGCCCCGGCGGCACGCCGGCGCCGGGCGCCACCCAGGCCGACTGCGGCGTCAACCTGGCGGTCATCACCACGCCCAATCCGGACCTGGAGCCGGAAGAGTCCAAGAGCTACAACATCGGCATCGTGCTGCAGCCGACGTCCTCGACGACGATGACCCTCGATGCGTGGCGGATCAAGCGCAGCAACGAGATCAACCAGGGCGACACCGAAGCCGCGCTGGCGGCGGGGCGGGGCGTGCGCGGCGACAACGACCTCCCGGGCATTCCCAACAGCGGCACCCTGCTGGCGGTCAGCGTGGACTACATCAACTCCGCCTACACCCAGGTCGAAGGCTTCGATTTCGACATCAACCAGCGCTTCGACATGGGCCGCTACGGCAAGCTCGGGCTGGACCTGCAATGGTCGCGCCTGCGCTCGTTCGAACGCGACGACGGCACCGGCGTGGTCGAGTACGCCGGCACCCACGGCAACTGCGACGTGACCAACTGCATCGGCACGCCGAAGGACCGGGTCAACTTCGGCGCCACCTGGGACGTGGGCAGCGTCAGCGTGAGCGGCATCGTCAATTACATCGGCAGCTTCAAGAACGTGGCGTTCGAAGGCGATACCTGCGCCAACACCTTCGCCGACGGCAGCGACGCGCCCAACGGCTGCCGGATCCCGTCGTTCTACACGGTCGACCTGTCCGGCCGCTGGAAGGCGACCGATTCGCTGGAACTGTTCGCCTCGGTGCTCAATGCCACCGACAAGATCGCCCCGCTGGATCCGCTCACCTATGGTGCGGTCAACTACAACCCGCTGCACTTCAGCGGCGCGATCGGCCGCTACTACACGGTGGGGGCCAAGTTCAGCTTCAACTGACCGCGGCACCGCAACAGGGCCCCGGCATGCCGGGGCCTTTTTTCTGGCCACCTCGTCGACCGCCGCCGGCGGCCCGCTCCGGCCCGCGCTTTGACTCCGGCGCGGACCGACACCACACTTGCGGCCTTGGAATCGCCGCGGAAACCCGATGAAACTGCAAGTCCCGTTCCTGCAATTGCCGGTAATGTTCGACGCGCCGGAGATGGCCCGCGAGATCGCGGCGATCGATCCGGCGGCCTGGCGCGGGCGCACCCAGCGCGACGATGGCAACAGCGCGCTGACCCTGATCACCACCGGCGGCGACCCGGACAACGACGAACTGGCCGGGCCGATGCGGCCGACCCCGTGGCTGGCCCGGTGCCCGTACCTGATGCAGGTGCTCGGTTCGATGGGCGCGACCTGGGGCAGGGCGCGGCTGATGCGCCTGTCCGGCCAGGCCGAGGTCAAGCCGCATGTCGACGTCAACTACTACTGGCGCGAGCGCATGCGCGTGCACTTCCCGGT
>SEHC01000044.1 GCA_004173415.1 Lysobacteraceae bacterium | reverse complement strand
GCCAAGAAGGATGCGCAGGGCCGGCTGGTCAAGCAGGAATTCGGGCCGTGGGTGTTCAGCGCGTTCAAGCTGCTGGCGAAGTTCCGCTTCCTGCGCGGCGGCATGCTGGACGTCTTCGGCTATACCGAAGAGCGCAAGGGCGAGCGCGCACTGATCGGCGACTACGAGAAGACCATCGCCGGGCTGCTGGGTTCGCTGGATGCGGGCAACCTGGTGCTGGCCGCCGAGATCGCCAGCATCCCCGAGCACATCCGCGGCTACGGGCACGTCAAGGAAGCGCACCTGCACACCGCCAAGGCGCGCGAGGCGGCCTTGCTGGCCAAATGGAACAACCCGCGCGAGATCCCGCTGGTGCAGGCGGCCTGAGGAAGAAGATCGCGATGCGATTGCTTTGTCCGCCAAGACGGACTTCCTTCGGCGCGTAGGCTCGAGCTTGTGCGGATGCAACGGGCTTTGTAGGTCCGGGCTTGCTCGGATGCGCCGGCTTGCTTGGATGCGCCGGGCTTTGTAGGTCCGGGCTTGCTCGGATGCTTGCGCCTCAATGCGGAGAGCATCCGAACAAGCTCGGACCTACAAACCACAGAGGCAGGTCAAGACCTGCCATTGCCGTCCCTTCCGATCACGACCGCAGCAAGCGAGACTTCGCTCGATTTCCGTCGCAAGTCGCGGCATGGCAATGCGGGTCAAGTGCACCCTGTCTCGCGCGTTCAGAGCCTCAAGGTTTGCCCGCTGGGGGCTCGGTCGGCTGCAAGCCGGGGCCCTCGGCACGCAACGCCTCGAGGATCTTGCGCCCGGCGCGTCCATCCAGAGGCTGCAGGCCGAGCCGCTGCTGCTCGGCCACGATCGCGCGCCGGGTCAGCGTGCCGATCATGCCGTCGGCTTCGCCGATGGCGTGGCCGCGCGCCAGCAGCAGGACCTGCAGTTGCCTGCGTTCGCCCCGGCCCAGGCCCGGATCGTCGGTCGGCCACGGCGTGACCAGCGCGGGGCCACCGCGCAAACGGTCGGACAGGGTGGCGATGGCCAGCGCGTAACTCTCGGCGGCGTTGTACGAGTAGATCGCATCGAAATTGCGGAACACCAGGAAGGCGGGGCCGTTCGCGCCCGCCGGCAGCAGCACCGCGGCCTGCGCGTCGGAAGCCGCAATCGGACTTCCATCGATCCGGGTCACCCCGCGCGCGATCCAGTCCGCCAGCGGACGCTTGCTTTTCCTGCCGGCGAGGGCGACATCGAAAGTGGCGGGGAGTTTCACTTCATGGCCCCAGGCTTCGCCGGTGCGCCAGCCGGCCTGCTTCAGGTAATTGGCGGTCGAAGCCAGCGCGTCGGGAATGCTGGCGACCAGGTCGCGCCGCCCGTCGCCATCGCCGTCCACCGCGATGCGCTGGTAGGTCGAGGGCATGAACTGGGTATGGCCGAAGGCGCCGGCCCACGATCCGGCCAGGCCTTCGGCCTTCAGGTCGCCGGACTGGATAAGCTTGAGCGTGGCGAAGAACTCGCCGCGGAAGAACGGCTGGCGCCGGCCGAAGCAGGACAGCGTGGACAGCGAAGTGAGCAGTGGGCGCTTGCCGAAGGTCTTGCCGTAGTCGCTTTCCACGCCCCACACCGCCACCACCGTGGCCGGGTCCACGCCGTACTGTTGCGACACCGTCGCCAGCGTCCCGGCGTGGGCCTTGAGCATGGCCTGGCCATCGGCGATGCGTTGCTCGTCGACCAGTGCGGCCAGGTAGTCCCAGATCGGCGTGGTGAATTCGGGCTGGGCGTCGAGCAGGGGCAGCACGCCCAGGTCGGGCTGCAGGCCAGCGGTGGAGGCATCGTAGGAAGGACCGCTTATCCCGGCCTGCATCGCCTGCGCACGCAGGCCGGCCAGGCAATCGTCGAACACCAGGTCATTGGCGTGGGACTGGCCGGCGGTCGCCAGCAGCAACGCCGCCAGCGGCGCGTATCGGTGCGTCGTCTTCATGGCAAGTGTTCCGGGACAGCCGGGGGAAGCCATCCTGCGGCGGAGTATTGCCCATCGCGCGATGGATCGGGGTGAGTAGACCCCACCACGAAGCGAGGCCCCGGCGTGCGGGGCCTCGCTTCTTTCTGCAGCGGGATCTGGTTCAGCTGCGGCGATAACGGCTGTACTCGTCGTGCGAGCTGAAAGCATCCTTGACCGCGGCCTTGGCCCGTTCCCAGGTCAGGCGCGAGCTGCCCTTGGTCTTCTCCCAACCTTCCTTCAGTTCATTCTCCAGCCTGTCGTCCCAGTCGCGGTCGGCGTAGCGGGTACGCGACTGGGTGCCGTAGCGGTAGGCCGGGCGATAGTCGTCGAAGGTCTCGTCGCCGGCCCGATAGCCGACGCTGTCGAAACGCGAGGCGAAGTAGCGATCGCTGTCCTCGTAGGTGCTGTAGGTCTGGTCGGCGCGATCCCAGGAATCACGCACCGCCGGTCGGGCCTGCTCCCATTCCAGGGTCGAGGCGCCACGGGCGCTGTTCCATTCGCTCTGCAACTCGGTCTCGCTTTCGTCCCAGGTCCGGCCGGCGCGGGTTTCCCGGGCCTGCAGGCCATAGCCATAGGCGGCGGCGTAGTCGCGGTCGAAATCCCGGTCCTTGTCGACGTACGGACGGTTGGCATGCTCGGCGCGCCAGTATTCGGTTTCACCGGTCGGGTCGATGCGTTCGGCCACGCCCTTGCCGGCCGCCGCGCCGGCGACCACGCCGGCTGCCGCACCGATCAGCGTGCCGATCGGACCGAAGAAGGTGCCGGCCAGGGCGCCGGCAGCCGCGCCGCCCGCCACGCCACCCAGGCCGACGCCGACCGGATGGGCGCCGGGCGTGCCGGTCAGTGGATCGCGGTTGAGGTCGCCACCGGAAGCAAAGGTATCTGCATCATTGGAAGGATTGTGGTTGGTCATTGCCTGCTCTCCGTAGAGTTGGGTGATGGAGGTCGATGGGAAGGAACCGGGATGGACTGGCCTGTCCGGTGATCGGCTGGGCTAGAGGTTTCGAATGACTCCGAGCGTGGCCTCGGTGGCCGCTGCGTCCGGATGTGTCGACGATGTCGCAGCGCGGGTTAATGGCGGGTCGGCGCCGCGTGAGTGTCGATTCCGGGATGCAGTCGCACGCCCTTCACCCGTTGACAACAAGGTGGCGGCAAAGCCGCATGTCTGCGCTCGTCGATGGCCCATCGCAATCCGGCGGAGGCCGATCCGGTGTTTAACAAGCGTCCGCGATCCCGACAGCGATGATTCACGTGCTGCAGATGCGGCCTCGGTGACTATCGTGGCCCTGTGATGGGAGACGTCGATGGAAACGAGCCTGCACGAAGACCTGTGGATCCTGGTGCGGGTGGCCGCGGCGATGCTGTTCGGCGGCGTGCTGGGCATCGAGCGCGAGCTCGGCAAGCACGCGGCCGGACTGCGCACCCATATGCTGATCGCCGGCGCCGCCGCGCTGATCGTGGGCCTGGGCGACGTGATCGCCCAGCATTTTTCCGGCGAGCGCTATCGCGACCTGCTACAGGTCGACCCGGTGCGCCTGATCGAGGCGGTGGTCGCGGCGGTGGGTTTCGTCGGCGCCGGCGCGCATCGGCATCGCCGCGGGCATCGGCAACTACGTGCTGGCCCTGGGCGCTTCGCTGATGTGCGTGCTGGTGCTGGCGGTGTTCCGCAGGCTCGAGGACCGGATCGGCAAGTAGCCGCCCGGGGTCACTTCATCGGCGCCAGCAATTGGGTGAGCCGGTCGGGGGAACCGGGCAATCGTTCGAGATGGGGATGGCGCAGGCCGCCGTGGTAGGGGACCTGCAAGGTGCGATAGGCGTCGCCCTGGCGCACCAGCAGCTGCAGCGGTGCGGGGTGGGAACGCGAGGCGGCCAATGCACGGTTCATCCGCTCGGCGTTGTAGGCCATGCCGTCGACCGCGACCAGCTGCATGTCGCGGGCGATCCCGGCCGCATGCGCCGGGCTTTCCCACAACACTTCGCTGATCTTGCCATCGGCGGCGACTTTCAGGCCCAGCGAGTAGCGGTAATCGGCGAAACCGCCGTCGCTTTCGGCATCGGCGATCGCAGCGTTGGGAACCTCGCTGTAGACCAGCCGCCAGCCGGACCGCGCCAGGCCCTGCAGCGGCGCTTGCGCGCCATGGCCCTCGACCCGCTCGCGCAGGTAGCCCGCCCAGTCATGCGCCTGGACCCGGTCCAGCGCCTGGACCACATCGCCGACGTCATAGCGGCGCACCTCGCCCTTGCCCGCCTGTCCGCCGAGGAAGCCCCGCGCGAACGCGTCCAGCGAACGCCGGCCGCCGGACAGCTCGCGCAGCCGGCTGTCCACGTCCAGCCACAGCAGCACGCCTTCATCGTAGAAGTCGTAGCCGCGCTGCCAGTCCTGCCAGGCCGCCGGTGCGTCGTTGAAATCGATGATGCCCTGGTACACGGTGTCCTGCAGGTTGCGCCAGCGCCGGCCGGCGCGGTGCTCGAAGGTCGCCGCCGTCGCCGCCAGCACCTCGCGCGACTGCTCGGCCGTGTACAGCCCGGCGCGCGTGGCCAGCACCCAGGCCCAGAACTCGGTCTGGCCTTCGTAGACCCACAGGAGATCGTTCTGCATCGGCGTGTTGTAGTGCGGCGTCCACAACGACGCGGGCCGCACCGACTTGCCGTTCCAGCTGTGCGCGTACTCATGCGGCAGCAGGTAGTTGTCGGTGAAGGGCGCCTTGCCGGTCAGGTAGCCGGGAAAGGTGCCGTTCTCGCTGGACTGCAGGTGCTCCAGGCCGATGCCGCTGAACTGGTCGGACAGGGCCAGCAGGAAGTCGTAGTGGGCGAACGGGCGGTTGCCGTACAGGCGGTCGGCCTGGACCACCAGGGCGCGGTGGGCTTCGAGGATTTCCGGCTTGGCCTCGAGCAGTTCCGGCGCATCGGCGACCACGTTCAGGTGCACCGGGCTGCGCGGGTTCCCGTCCAGCACGAAGCGCTTGAAATGACGCCCGGCATAGACCGGGGAATCGACCAGGTCGACCAGCGCCAGGGGTTCGAAACGGACCAGGCCGTCTTCGGTCGTTTCGCGCGTCCGCAGCGCGGTGCCATGGCCCCAGCCCTGCGGCAGGCGCAGGCTGGGTTCGAAACGGATCCGGCGCGCGTCATGGCCGGCCGGGTACAGCAGCAGCCGCGACCATTGCACCGACAGCAGTTCGGTGGTCATCGCCACCCGGCCCTGGTCGTCGGCGGTCGGCGACAGCGACTGGAATTCGATGTCCAGCATCGAGACCCCATCGGGCACGTCGAGCAGGAACGCGTACACGTCCAGCGGATCCCGCCGCCAGGGCAGGCGGCGGCCGGCCGCGCTCAGCACCAGGCCGGCGAACTGGTTGATCGGCCCGGTCGCGGCGTGGTTGCCGGGGATCCACTGCGGATACCAGAGCTTCAGCGGACCGGCTTTTACCGGGAGGCGCTGGCGCACCTGGTAGAGCCGGCGGGCGATGTCGGTGGCATCGACCGACAGCTGTACGGTGCCCGGATAGTCCTGGGCCGGAACCTCGTCTGGCGGTGCCGGTGCGGCTTCCGGTGTCGCTGCGGTCGCCGCGCGGGCCGGCGTCGGTCCAGCGCACGACAGCGAGGCAAGCAGAAGCAGGAACACGGCAGGCAGCTTGGACATGGATGCGAAGTTCATTCCCCGATGAGCCCGGCATCGTATCGTCAACCGCGGCAACGCGGGCGCAGACAAGGCTTGCGGAATTTCTCGCCGCGCTGGCGGCAGGCTCCACCCGCCCCCACCCGGCCAGCAGCAACGCTGCGAAGTCAGTGCAGCGGAATCATGCCGCCGGAGCGCGCCACACCAGGCTGCGGTTGTTGGCCGGCATGGCGATGTCGGCCACCAGTTCCAATCCGGCCGCGCGTGCCAGGGCGTCGACCGCTTCGAAATCGCGCAGGCCCATGCGTGGGTCGCGTTCGCGCAACGAGGCATCGAAGGCGCGGTTGCTGTCGCTGGTGTACTGGCCGGCGTAGTTGAACGGCCCGTACACGACCAGGGTGAAGGCAGCCCGCGGGCCCGGCGCGAACGCCAGCATCTCGCCAAGCCCGACGAACAGGGCCTCGACTTCGTCCCAGCCCATGATGTGCAGGGTATTGGCGCTGAACACCGCGTCGAAGCGGAGCGCCGGCCAGCCGCCGCGGGCGACATCGAGCTCCAGCGGCGCCGGGGTATTGGCCAGCGCCGCGTGCTCCAGCCAGGCGGCGATCGCGGGCAGTTGCGCGGCCCGGTCCGAGCATTGCCAGCTCAGCCACGGCATCGCGGCGGCGAAATGCACGGCGTGCTGGCCGGTGCCGCTGCCGACTTCCAGCACCTGCCGCGCCTCGGCCAGGTGCACGCGCAGGACCTCCAGGATCGGATCGCGGTTGCGGCGGCAGGCGGGCGCGTCCGGCAGCGGCATGCCGCTCAGGCCGTGCTTGCCCGGCCCTGCAGGGCCTGCGCCGAGCGGGCCGGGCCTTGCAGCGCCTGTTCCACCGCGGCGAACAACTGGCCCATCTTCAACGGCTTTTCCAGCACGTGCAGCTCATGGCCGACCAGGCTGCCCTGCTCCAGCGGCTTGGAAGGATCCTGCAGCACCACCACCGGCCCGGCGTAGCCGCGCTCGCGCATGGTCGAGAGCAGGCTGGCGGCCGACAACAGCAGGATGTCGTTGTCGATGATCGCCAGGTCGGGCATGTCCACGGCCATCGCCTGCAGGGCGATGGCGCCGTCCAGCGCGCGCATCGGCTGGTAGCCCTGGCTGACCAGGGCGTTGCCGATCAGCGACAGGCGGGTGGCGTCGCCATCGACGATCAGGATCCGCTGGCCCTGGCCGGCGGCGGCCGATTCGATCGCCTCGGCCTCGGCATCATCCTGCAGGATCGGCAGGATGATCTCGAAGGTGGTGCCCCGGCCGGGCTCGCTGCGCACCTCGATCCGGCCGTCGTAGGTCTCGACGATGCGCTTGCACGACACCAGGCCCAGGCCGGTGCCGTCGCTCTTGGTGCTGAAGAAGGGGGTGAACAGCTGGGCCAGGGTCTGCGCGTCCATGCCCACGCCGGTGTCGGCCACGCTGATGCAGGCCACGCTGCCGCGGGCCTCCTCGCGCTGCCTGGCCGACACGGTCACGGTGCCGCCGTCGGGCATCGCCTGGACCGCGTTCAGGCACAGGTTGAGCAGGGACTGCTGCAACTCGGTGTAGTTGCCGCGGGTCACCAGTTCGCCTTCCGGCAGGCTTTCGACCTCCAGCCGCACCTGGCGGCCGAGGCTGCCGTGCAGCAGCAACTGCACTGCCTGCAGCAGTGCGGCGACATCGACCCGCTCGCGGGCCACGCCCGAACCGCGCACGAAGGCCAGCATCGATTCGGCCATCTCGTGGCCGCGGCGGCCGCTTTCCGAAATCACCTGGCCCAGCTTGTGGATCTTCGGGTCGTCGCTGTGGATGGCCAGCAGGTCGGGCACGATCAGCAACGGCTGCAGGATGTTGCGCAGGTCGTGGCTGAGCCCGGCGGCGAGCATGGCCAGGCAGTCCAGGCGCTGGGCGCGCAGCAGCTCCTGCTCCACCCGCGCGCGTTCGGCCAGGCTGCGCGCCTCGCGAATGGCGCGAACCACGGCCGTCGGCAGGCGCGCGGTCTTGTCCTTGAGGATGTAGTCGTCGGCGCCCTCGTGCAGGGCCTGGACCGCGGTGTCCTCGCCCATGGTCCCGGAGACGAAGATGAAGGGCAGGTCCGGCACCAGCCGGCGCACGATCCGCAGCGCCTCCTGGCCGCTGAAGCCGGGCATGCTCAGGTCCGAGAGCACCAGGTGCGGGGCGAACCCGCTGATCGCCCGCTCCAGGCCCTCGGCCGACTCGACCCGCAGGAACTCGGCCTCCAGGCCCGCGTCCAGCAACTCCATCGACAGCAGCTCGGCATCCTCGGCCGAATCCTCGACCTGCAGGATCCGGACCGGGCCGACCGAGGCCGGGTCCAGGCTGGCTGCGCTCTGCGGCATCGATCAGTCCTTGACCGGCACTTCGTTGATCACCGCCCAGAACGTGCCCAGCAGTTTCACCGCCTGGAAGAACTGGTCCACGTCGACCGGCTTGACCACGTAGGCATTGACGCCCAGGTCCCAGCTGCGGGCCAGGTCGCTTTCCTCGCGCGAGGACGACAGGATCACCACCGGCAGGTGCTTGAGTTCCTCATGGCTGCGGATCTGCTGCAGCACCTCCAGGCCGTCCATGCGCGGCATCTTGATGTCCAGCAGCAGCACCGCCGGCAGGCCCTCGGGACGGCCGGCATGGGCGCCGCGGCGCAGCAGGTAGTCCATGGTCTCGACCCCGTCCTCGACGTGGACGATGGGATTGGCCAGGTTGGCTTCGCGCAGGGCGTCGACGGCCATCTCGGCGTCGGCGGGGCTGTCTTCGGCCAGCAGGATGGTACGGATTGCGCTCATTCAGAAGGACTCTCGGGTGGGGGGCGCATCCAGCGCGGGTGGAATGACGAAATGGAAGGTGGCTCCCTGGTCGATCGCCGACTCGGCCCAGACCCGGCCGCCATGGCGGGTCAGCACCCGGCGAACGCTGGCCAGGCCGATGCCGGTGCCGGCGTAGTCGGTGGCCTTGTGCAGGCGCTGGAACACGCCGAACAGCTTGCCGGCGTACTCCATGTCGAAGCCGGCGCCATTGTCGCGCACGCTGAAGTGATGGCTGCCGTCCTCTTCCTGGGCGTAGCCGACCTCGATCACGGCGACGGGGCGCTTGCCACTGTACTTGATCGCATTGCCGAGCAGGTTCTGCCACACCTGCCGCATCATGTTCTCGTCGGCCACCAGCATCGGCAGCGAGGCGATCCGCCAGTCGATGCGGTGGTTCTCGTGGCCGGGCTCGCTGCGGGCGTTGGCGTCGAGCATGGCCCGGGTTTCCTCGACCAGCGACTGCATGTCCACGGCCTGCAGGCGCAGCGCGCTGCGGCCCAGGCGCGAATAGACCAGCAGGTCGTCGATCAGCTCGGACATGCGCTTGGCCGAATCGCCGATCACCTTCAGGTAATGGCTGCTCTTGTCGTCGGCCTGCTCGCCCAGGTGGCGGCGCAGCTTCTCGGAGAACCCGGCCACGTGGCGCAGCGGCGCGCGCAGGTCGTGGGAGACCGAATAGCTGAAGGCTTCCAGTTCCCGGTTGACGTCGGAGACCTGTTCGACCTTGCCTTCGAGCTGGCGGTTGAGTTCGCTGATCCGCTGCTGGGTGGCCTTCTGCGCGCTGATGTCGCTGAGGGTCATCAGGACCACCCCATCGTCCTTGTCGGGCAGGACCATCAAGCGCGCGTTGATCAGCAGGGTGCGGACCAGGCCCGCGGGGGTGCGCTGCTCGTGCTCGAAGTCCCACAGCTCGCGGCCGCGGTCGAGCACGTCGGCCAGGCGCTGGCGCACCACCGGGTCGTTCCAGCTGCCGTCGCCCACCTCGGCCAGGCTGTGCACGCTGGTGTCCTGGCCCAGGCCGTGGAGTTCGGCGAAGGCGGCGTTGTGCATGACCACGTTCTGCTCGCGGTCCAGCAGCACGATCGGCTCGCGCACGGTCTGCAGCACGGCCATGGCCCGCGCGCTGGCGCGCTGGGAGGCACGCTCGGCCTGCAGGCGCTGGCTCATCAGGCGACGCAGCAGGTACAGGACCAGTGCCAGCAGCAGCACCTGTACCGCCATCGCCCCCCAGCGCAGCCACACCGCCTGGCGGAACTGGCGGTCGGCAGCCTCGCTGCGCTGGGCCAGCAGCATCTGCTCGGTGGCCAGGATCTCGTCCAGCAACGGCCACACCGGCAGGTCCAGCACCAGTTCATCCAGCAGCGGACGGACCTCGCTGGCCGGGGTCTGGGCAATGCGCCGGCTCACCGACACGCGCCGGGCGATCAGTTCCTTCAGCTGGCCCAGGCGGATCTGCTGGGCGGTGTTGTCCTCGGTCAGGCCAATGACTTCCTGCATCTGCTTGCCCAGGCTGGTGTCGGCATCGCGCACCCGGTCGCGGATCCGCTGGCTGCCGCCGCCCATCGAAATGATCATTGCCGACTGTTCGATTTCACGCAGTTCGACCCGCAGCGAACGCACCGCCGCCCCGACCTGGTAGGAATGGGTCACCTCCCGGGTAACGTCATGGTTCTGGCTGGCCAGGTGCTGCAGGACCAGGGCCGGAACGACCACGATCAGCAATATGGCCGCGCCCAGCAGGGGGAGTTGCCACTCCCACCGCCACAGGCCGGCATCTTTCGGAGACTGCATTGGATTCCCGGGTCCGACGGAAGTGTTGCTGGGCAACACGCAGCCGCTACCGTAAAGGGCAAACATTAAATTTGCGTCAAGACGTGACGTGGCCCGGTGTGGCTGGAGGCCCTTCCCGAGGCCGGATCAGCCGGCCAGCCGCACGTAGATCATCCGGTTGCCACCCCCGGCCGGGGCGCGCTCATCGATGGCGAAATAGCCGGGCTGGTGCTTGAACAGGTCGCTCAGCTTGCGGTGCCCGTACAGGCGCGGGTCGAAATCCGGGCGGATCTTGTTCAGATAGCTGCCGACGCTGCCCAGGAAGGCCCAGCCGGTCTCGTCGGACGCCTCCTCGATGGCTTGACGGATCAGGTCCAGGGGCAAGGGCTCGGCGCCCTTGCCGCCACGGGACTCGGGCGTAGGCGGCTCCGCCAGCGGCGCGGCGGGCGCGGCGGGCGCGGTGGTCGATGCCGCCGTGGGCTTGGCCGCCTTCCGCGCCGGCCTGGCCGGTTTATCCGGTTTGTCGGCCTTGTCCGGCGCCGGCCGGGCGGCCTTGCCTGCCTCGGCGGCGGTGCGCAGGACTTCGGTATAGATGAACTTGTCGCAGGCCTGGACGAAGGGATCGGGGGTCTTCTTTTCCCCGAAGCCATAGACCGTGAGCCCCTCCTCGCGCAGGCGCTGGGCCAGGCGGGTGAAGTCGCTGTCGCTGGAAACCAGGCAGAAACCGTCGAAGCGACCGGTGAACAGCAGGTCCATGGCATCGATGATCATCGAGCTGTCGGTGGCGTTCTTGCCGCTGGTGTAGGCGAACTGCTGGGCCGGGCTGATCGAGTGGCGCAGCAGCGCCGCCTTCCACTGGGTCATGCGCGGGCTGGTGAAGTCGCCGTAGATGCGCTTGACGCTGGCCACCCCGTACTTGGCCACTTCGGCCAGCAGGCCCTCGATCACCGACGGCTGGGCGTTGTCCGCATCGATCAGCACCGCCAGGCGCGGCTGGTCGTCGATGCTGTCGGGCTTACTGTTGTTGCGGGATTTCATTTCATCCACTCCGTTGGCGACCAGCTTGCCGACATCGGCTCAAGCAACTTTCCGTATCGGCTTGATCAGCGACTCCGCCGGCAGTCGCAACTGCTCGTGCAGCTTCCAGATCATGTTGACGGTCAACGCACGCTTGCGGCCCAGCACCTCATAGACACGGTTGGCCCGCCCGATCGCCGGTTCCAGATCCTTGACCGTGAGACCTTGTTGCTCCATCGCAAACTTGATCGCCTCGATCGGATCGGGCAGGTCGAGGGGGAAGTGTTCGCGCTCCCACGCCTCCACCAGCGTGACCAGCACGTCCAGGCGCTCGCCTTCCGCGGTATCGGCAGCCGCCGCCATCAAGCCTTCGATCTCGGCGAGCGTGGCGCGGTAATCGGCTTCGCTGCGGATGGGTTTGATGTCCATGCTGCCTCTCATATGGTTTGCGCATCGATGGCATCGTATTGCGCATGGGTGCCGATGAAACGGATGTAGATCACTTGATAGGAATAGTTGATCCAGACCACCAGCCGGTATTTGTTGCCAGCCAGATTGAATACGACGCGTCCGTCCTTGAGGATGCTGGCGGTGCCGAAGTCGCGTTTGATGTCCATCGGGCCGGCCCAACTGGCGGCTCTGGCGAACGCATGCCAGGCCAGGCCCGGCTCCCGGGCATCGGCGTTGCCGGGATCCGCCTCCCAGAATCCTTTCAGGGTCGACAAAGCGATTATTCGCATGTCCGCATGCTAGTCCCATATTGGGACCATGACAACCCGACTGCCGGAGCCTCTTCAGCAGCTCAGCAGGCGCGCGCCGTGCCTGCGGCCACCATTTCCAGGGCCACCGCTTCGGCGGCCCGGATCCCGTCCACGCCGGCCGACAGGATGCCGCCCGCATAGCCGGCGCCTTCGCCGGCCGGGAACAGGCCGCGCGTGTTGAGGCTCTGCCCGTCCACGCCGCGGGTCATGCGCACCGGCGAGGACGTGCGCGTCTCGACCCCGGTGAGGATCGCGTCGTCCATGGCGAAGCCCTTGATCTGTCTATCGAACGCCGGCAAGGCTTCGCGGATCGCGTCGATGGCATAACGCGGCAATGCAGTGGAAAGATCGCCGAGGGTCACCCCCGGCGTGTACGAGGGCAGCACCGTGCCGAACCCGGTGGACGCGCGCTTGCGCAGGAAGTCGCCGACCAGTTGACCCGGCGCGTCGTAGCTTTCCCCACCCAGCCGATAGGCCTGTTCTTCCCAGTGCCGCTGCAGGGCGATGCCGGCCAGCGGGCTGCCGCTGGGATCGAACTCGGCGTAGTCCTCGGGCGTGATGCCGACCACGATCGCCGCATTGGCATTGCGCTCGTTGCGCGAGTACTGGCTCATGCCGTTGGTGACCACGCGCCCGGGCTCGCTGGCCGCGGCGACCACGGTGCCGCCCGGGCACATGCAGAAGCTGTAGACCGAACGCCCGTTGCGGCAGTGGTGGACCAGCTTGTAGTCGGCCGCGCCGAGGATCGGATGACCGGCCTGGAGGCCGAAGCGGGCGCGGTCGATCAGCGATTGCGGGTGCTCGATGCGGAAGCCGATCGAGAAGGGCTTGGCTTCGAGGAACACGCCGCGCCCGTGGAGCATGAAGAAGGTGTCGCGCGCGCTGTGGCCCAGGGCCATGACCACGTGGTCGGCGCGCAACTCGCTGCCGTCGGCCAGCATCACCCCACGCACCTGGCGGGTGCCGGCGGCATCGGTTTCGATCAGCAGGTCGTCGACCCGGTGCGAGAATCGGATCTCCCCGCCCAGCGCCTCGATGTCGGCGCGCATGCTTTCCACCATCGACACCAGGCGGAAAGTGCCGATGTGCGGCTTGCTGACGTAGAGGATTTCCTCCGGCGCGCCGGCCTTGACGAATTCGGTCAGCACCTTGCGCCCGTAGTGGCGCTTGTCGCTGATCTGGCTGTAGAGCTTGCC
>SEHC01000457.1 GCA_004173415.1 Lysobacteraceae bacterium | reverse complement strand
CATAACCCGACAGCCACCACAGGCTGGGTCCGTCCAGGCCCTCCACCACGCGGGCCAGCAGCGCCTTGCGCTCTTCCGGCAAGGGACTGGGGGCCAACGCCGGCGGTGCAGCGGTCATGTGGTCGGCTCGCGAGTGTCATCTGGGGACGCCCGATGTTAGGCAGCCGTTAAAGCGTGCAGAAACGACATCTGGTTATGGCTTCATGCCCTGCGCTTATCTCGATTGGGCTCCTTGCAGGCCGGATACCCGCCGACCTTTCGGGAATCGGCTGCTAATCTTCGTCACCGTCCCACGCTTCCCCCGATCGGTACTTGATGAGTTCCCTGCCTTCCCTGTCCCACCTCGACCGCCTGGAGGCGGAGAGCCTGCACATCCTCAGGGAAGTGGCGGCCGAGTTCCGCAACCCGGTGCTGCTGTATTCGGTGGGCAAGGACAGCTCGGTGCTGCTGCACCTGCTGCTCAAGGCCTTCGCCCCGGCGCCGCCTCCGATCCCGCTGCTGCACGTGGACACGCGCTGGAAGTTCCGCGAGATGATCGCCTTCCGCGACCGCCGGGTGGCCGAGACCGGGGCCGAGCTACGGGTCCACATCAACCCCGACGGCATCGCCCGCGGCATCGGCCCGGTCAGCCACGGCGCCACAATCCACACCGACGTGATGAAGACCCAGGGCCTGAAGCAGGCCCTGGACCAGTACGGCTTCGATGCGGCCATCGGCGGCGCGCGCCGCGACGAGGAGAAGTCGCGGGCCAAGGAACGGGTGTTCTCGTTCCGCAATGAAAAGCATCGCTGGGACCCCAAGCAACAGCGCCCGGAACTCTGGAACCTGTACAACGCGCGCATCGACAAGGGCCAGAGCGTGCGCGCGTTCCCGCTGTCCAACTGGACCGAACTGGACATCTGGCTGTACATCTACCGCGAGAACATCCCGGTGGTGCCTTTGTACTTCGCCGCCGAGCGGCCGGTGGTGGAGCGCGACGGGGCGCTGATCCTGGTCGACGACGAGCGCCTGCCGATGGGCGAGGGCGAGGCGCCGCAGCTGAGGAAGGTGCGCTTCCGCACCCTGGGCTGCTATCCACTGACCGGGGCGATCGAATCGCAGGCCGACACCCTGGAGGCGATCATCGCCGAGATGCTGGTGGCGACCACTTCGGAGCGCCAGGGCAGGGTGATCGACCAGGATCCGACGGCGTCGATGGAGAAGAAGAAGCTGGAGGGGTATTTCTGATGGCGTTACCGACTCCTGAACTTGTCTTTGCTTCTGCTTTGCCGGGTCCCGTGAGGCGCGGCAAGCCGGTTGGGCGAATACCCGAAGGGCGGCGCGCACGACGCGCGCCGTTTTTCGACGGCACATGGATGTGCCTTCGAAAAATGCCCAGCCGGCTTGCGGACCCGGAGCGCGTAGCGCGTAGGGCGCGCCGCCCGGGTGTGCTTTCTTTTGGTTACTTTTATTTGCACAAGCAAAGAAAAGTGACTCGCGCGCAAGCGCGAAACGCTTTCCGACTTGAGCAAAGTCCCTGGATCCCCGCCTTCGCGGGGACGACGAATCGAGTGGTGACGGGATCATGACATTGCAAACCGACATCACCAGCTACCTCAGGCAGCACGAAACCAAGCCGCTGCTGCGCTTCATCACCTGCGGCAGCGTCGACGACGGCAAGAGCACCCTGATCGGTCGCCTGCTGTACGACAGCAAACGCCTGTTCGACGACCAGCTGGCCGCGCTCAGCGCCGACAGCAAGCGCCATGGCACCCGTGGCGGCGAGATCGACTACGCGTTGTTGCTCGATGGCCTGGCCGCCGAGCGCGAGCAGGGCATCACCATCGACGTGGCCTACCGCTACTTCGACACCGAGCGGCGCAAGTTCATCGTCGCCGACTGCCCGGGGCACGAGCAGTACACCCGCAACATGGCCACCGGCGCCTCCACCGCCGACCTGGCCGTGGTCCTGGTCGACGCGCGCAAGGGCCTGCTGACCCAGACCCGGCGGCACAGCTACATCGTCTCGCTGCTGGGCATCCGCCACGTGGTCCTGGCGGTGAACAAGATGGACCTGGTGGGTTACGAGCAGGCGGTGTTCGACGACATCGTCGCCGG
>SEHC01000043.1 GCA_004173415.1 Lysobacteraceae bacterium | reverse complement strand
AGCGGGTCGTTGTCCAGGTAACCGGCGTCGGCCATCATCTTCTCGGTGTACACCGCCCAGCCCTCGGCGAACATGCCCGAGCGCAGCACGCCGCGCAGGGTCGAGGGGAACTTGGCCGAGTGCCAGCCTTCCAGGTAATGGCCCGGCGTGCCTTCATGGATGCTCAGCAGGTGGATCATGCGGCCGTTGTATTCGCGCAGGAACGAATCGACCTGCCTGGCGTCCCATTCGTCGGGGATCGGCGACACCGCGTAGAAGGTCTCCAGTCCCTTGTCCAGCGGACCGGGCGAGTCGCAGTAGGCCACGGCCACGCCGCGCTGGAATTCCGGCATCAGGATGATCTTGACCGGCGCGTCGGGCAGGGTGACCAGGTCCTTCTCGCGGACGAAATCGGTGGCCGATTTCAACGCCGACTCGGCCGCTTCCACCACCTTGTCGCGGGCCGGCTTGTCGGCGTAGGCCAGTTCCAGCGCGGCCTCGATCGCCTTCTGCTGCTGCCCGTCGCTGGGCGCATCGGGCATCGGCGGCGCGCCGGCCTTGTCCTTCAGCACGCTGCGGGCGATGGCGTACATCTCCCCGCGCACGCGCCTGAGCTCGCCCTCGGCGCGCTGCCTGATCTCGGCGCGCGACAGGGAGGACAGCAGGGCGAACTGCAGTTTCTGGTCGTACACCGCCTGGCCGACGCGGAAGTCGCCCTTCGCGTTGGGCACCAGGGTCTTGTCCAGCCATTGCTGGTGCTCCGCCACGGCCTGCTTCAAGGCTTCGGTCGCCTTCTCCGCCCGCGCCCGGTCGGCCGCCGGAAGTTCCTTCAGGTGCGGGGTGATGAACATCGCGACGATGCTCAGCACGCCCTGGTTCTGCTTGGCCACGGTTTCGGCATGGACCCTGGGCACCCGCGCCGGGTCCAGGTTCTCGCGTGCCTGGGCCAGCAGCGCCGGGAGCTTCTCCATGCGCGCGGTGGCCGAGCGGAGGCGATCGGGCAGGGGGGCGAACTCGCGCGCCATCAGGTTGTAGATCGCGCCACCGGCCAGGCCGCTATAGACCTGCGGATCCCAGGCCCAGCTCTGCAGCGTCTGGCTGCCCCACAGGTCGTACTGCAGCTGGTTGCGCAGGATCGCCGCGTCCACCTGGTTCTCGCGAGAAAGCTTGCCGACCTCCAGTGCATCCAGTTCGGCCAGGACCTGCTTGCCGAAATCGATGCCCTTCTGGCGCCCCGCCGCGCTGAGGTCGTCGACCTGGCTGTCGTAACGGTGTTCACCGATCTGGGTGGCGCCGATCGGGCTCAGTTGCAGCCAGCCCTCGACGGCGCGCCTGGACAGGTCGGCGAACTTCGCATCGGCCTCGGCGGTGCTGGCGGCAGTGGCGGCAGCACCGTCGGCGCGATTGGCGGCGGGCGCTTCCACCGTTTGGCAGGCAGCCAGGCTGGAGAGCAGGGCGAGGGCGAGCAGACTGTGGCGCATTCCTGGTATTCCCGTTGCAGTGCGGCATTGCACGAAGCCCGCGAGCATAGGCAAAACCGCCAGCCCCCGCATGTGCCGATGGCTTATGCTCGGGCCAGGCCCGCACGAGGAAACGACATGAAGCACCAAGGCAGCTGCCATTGCGGCAGGATCGCGTTCGAGCTGGAAGGCGAGATCACCGAAGTCGTGGACTGCAACTGTTCGCTGTGCCGGCGTCGCGGCGGCCTGCTCTGGTTCGGGCCGCGCGAGGCGCTGGTGCTGAAGACGCCCGAAGCCGACCTCTCCACCTACACCTTCAACAAGCACCACATCCAGCACCATTTCTGCGCGGTGTGCGGGGTCTCCCCGTTCGGCGAAGCCGACCACCCCAAGACCGGCACGCGCATGGCCGCGGTCAACGTGCGCTGCCTGCCGGAGGTGGACCTCAAGGCGTTGACGGTCAATGAATTCGACGGGGCCAGCCTGTGATGCCAATGGCTGGAGGCGTTCGCGGGTGGATGCTGGCCTGTGCGGCCGCGTTAGCCGTTTGCGCCTGCAGCAGCAAGGACATGGCCGCAGGCGTGCCGGCCAAGAGCCTTGCGCCGCCCCTGAAGTCGCCGCAGGGCGCTTTCCTTGCCTATGAACACGAGGTCGGCATCGAGCTGGCCGCGGCCGACATCCCGGCGCGATTGCAGGTGGTGCAGGCCAGCTGCCAGTCGGGCAAGTTCGGCGATTGCGTGGTCCTGGACGTACGCCAGTCGGCGGGCGATTCCCCCAGTGGCTCGCTGTCGTTGCGCATCGCCCCGCAAGGCGTCGAGCCGATCATCGGCCAGGCGGCGCAAGGCGCGCAGATCGGCAGCCGCAGCGCCCATGCCGAAGACCTGGCCCAGGTGGTGGCCGACAACAACCTGCAACGGTTGCGCCTGCAGAAGGAGCATGCGCGTTTGCTGGAATTTCAGCAGCGCAGGGACCTGGCGGTGGCCGACCTGCTGGCCATCTCCCGGCAGCTTGCGGAAATCGAGGCGGGCCTGGAAACCGCGCAACGCGAGGGCGCCCAGCACCGGCGACGGATCGAGACCCAGCTTGTGACACTGGAGTTCCGCCCACCGGGCGGACAGCGCGGACGCAGCGAGATAGGCCGCGCGTTCTCCGATTTCGGCAGCATCCTGACAGTCAGCATCGCCTGGATGATCCGCGCCGCCGCGGCCTTGCTGCCACTGCTGGCGGTGCTGTGGCTTGGGGTCTTCCTGTGGCGCCGTCGCCGGCGCGGGAACCGCTGACGATCCGCCCATGATCCCTGCGCGCCGCCTGCTCTGGCTGTGCCTGCTGGCGTCGGTGCCGGCCGCCGCAGCGGAGAACTGTCCGCCGGCGGGCTTCGATGCGGCGTCGCTGCGGGACCTGAAGCAGCGGCAGTTCGCGATCGCGAACGCAGCGGTGCGCCAGGCGCTGGCGCTGGGATTGGCGGGCTGCCTGTCCAGCGCCGACCCGGTGCTTCGCGATGGCATTGCCTACGAGGCGCTCGCGCAGTGGATGCGCAACGACCAGCTCGACATCGCCACCCGCAGGGCGCTGCGCGATCGGCTCGAACGCATGCTGCAGGAACCCGACGCGGAAGGATTCAGCCGGCCGTTCGCGGCGCTGGTATTGTCCGAGATCGCGCGCACCGATCGCATCACTCCGTGGCTGTCGGTGCAGGAACGCGGGGCGATGGTCGCTGCCGCCACCGCTTACCTGAAATCGGTGCGCGATTACCGCGGCTACGATGAGGTGCAGGGCTGGCGCCATGGCGTGGCCCATGGCAGCGACTGGCTGATGCAGCTGGCCTTGAATCCCGCGCTCGAACGCAGCCACCTCGAGGCCATGCTCACGGCCATCGCCAGCCAGGCGGTCCCGGAAGCGGCCCACGCCTACGTGTTCGGCGAACCGGGCCGGCTGGCGCGCCCGGTGCTCCATCTCGCCAGTCGCGGCTGGATGAGCGAGGCCGAGTGGGATGCCTGGTTCGGTGGATTGGCGGCACGCCTGGGCGATCCGGCCCGCGCCCATGCGGATGGCGCCTCGCTGAGGCGCCGCCACGACCTGCTCGCTTTCCTCGCCGCGATCTACCTGGAGGCCGACCAGTCCGGGGACGCGGGTATCCGCGTGCTCAAGACTCCGGTGGCGTCGGCGATCAAGGCGATGCCCTGAGTTCGTGCCCGTTTCGCAGGCGCCGCCCGGCTACAAGGCCAATGGCGTCGCAACGGGGGCCAGCTCGGTGCGACCCGGCATCGGCGTGCGTTCGTCCAGCGCCTGCTGCTTGATCCACTCGATGAAGGCTTGCGCCGCGGGTGCCAGCGGCCGATGGGTGGGGTAAACCGCGTAGTAGGCGAAGCGCGCCTTCAGCGCGGGTCCGGGCAGGCGGATGAGTTCGTAGCGCTGCAGGTAGGGCGTGACGATGCGCTTGCGCGCCAGGGCCGCGCCGATGCCGTACACCGCGGCGCGCATCGCATCGGTGCTGTCGCTGAAGGTATGCATGGCCGGCAGGCCCAGACCGCGGATGCCGGCGGCGCGGAACCAGTCGCGCCAGCCCTGCAGGGCCATGTCGCTGACCAGCGGCAGGTCGGCAATCTGGCGCGCGTCGATGATCGAGCCGACCCCGGCCAGGGCGGGTGAGGCCACCGGGAACAGCTCGTCGTCCATCAGATGGTGCGCGGTAAGCCCCGGCCACTGCCCCGGGCCATGGCGGATGCCCAGGTCGGGACCTTCCTCGTCGAAGCGGGTCAGGGCAATGTTGGTCTCGATGTTGACCCGGATGTTCGGGAACGCGGCGCAGAAGTCCGGCAACCGCGGCAGCAGCCAGCAATAGGTCAGCGAATGCAGGGTCGAGATGCGCAGGCGGACGATGCTGTCGCCGTGATGCAGGTTGGCGGCCACCGCGGCGATATCGCTCATCGCCGCGGTCGCGGCATCGGCCAGCTGCCTGCCTTCCGCAGTCAGGGTCACGCCGCGTGCGTTGCGCTGGAACAGGGCCACGCCCAGGTGCGCTTCCAGCTTCCTCACGTGGTGGCTCACCGCGCTGGCGGTGAGGTGCAGCTCTTCGGCGGCATGGGCGAAATTCTGGTGCCGTGCCGCGGCGGCGAAGACGCCCAGGGCAGGAAGCAGGGCGGGGCGCAGGTTCATGGCGGTCACCTTGAGACACAAGCCAGATTTGTGGCTGGGCTGGATAGTACGCGCTTGCGGGGGGTGCCGGTTCGCGGAAAATGCGGATTGGCCCGAGCCTGCCCGATCTGACCGGGGCCGGCCTGGACGGGTCCGGGACTTGGCGGAGTGGCGAAATGTCGGTGGAAAGGGTGGTGGCGGGACCTGCCCAGGTGCCCTTGGCAGCGGCGCGTGAATGGCGCACGCCGGTGGAACTGCTGTTGCTGGGCGCCATCTGGGGTGGCTCGTTCCTGTTCATGCGCGTCGCCGCCAAGCCGTTCGGCGCTTTCGCGCTGGTCGATATCCGCCTGGCACTGGGCGCGTTGGTCATGCTGCCCTTCTTGTGGCGTGACCGCGCCGCTTTCACTCGCCGGATCTGGCCGAAGCTGGCCCTGATCGGCCTGGTCAATTCCGCGATTCCCTTCCTGTTGTACGCCTGGGCCGCGCAATATGCGCCGGCCGCGGTCGGCGCCATCTGCAACGCCATGACCGTGCTGTTCGCCGCGCTGGTGGCGTTCCTGTTCTTCGGCGAGAAGATCGGCGTGCGCCGGGCGCTGGCCCTGTTGGCCGGCTTTGCCGGGGTGGTGCTGCTGGCGACCAGCAAGGTCGGCGGACTGAGCGTGGGTTGGGCAGTCGTGGCCGGCGCCAGCGCTGCGTTGCTGTACGGAGTGGGCCTGAACCTGGTGCGCCGGCACATGGCCCACCTGCCGCCCGCCGCGTCGGCCGGCAGCACCCTGGGGTGTTCGGCGCTGTTGCTGGCTCCCTTCGCGGCCACCCATTGGCCGAGTGCGACGATTCCAGCCGCTGCCTGGTTCAGCGCCATCGCCCTGGGCGTGCTCTGCACCGGACTGGCCTTCCTGATGTACTACCGCCTGATCCAGCGCATCGGCCCCACCCGGACGGCCGTGGTGACCTATCTGGTGCCACTGTTCGGCGCCGCATTCGCCTGGCTGTTCCTGGACGAACCGGTGACCCCGGCCATGATCGGCGCAGGCCTGCTGATCCTCGGCAGCGTGGCGGTCAGCCAGCGCTCCCCGGCGAAGTGAGTGCCCCGGCGGGCATGCAGAAGCGCGTGGTGTTCGATTTCGAGATCGACTTCAGCAACAGCGGTGGCCTGCACGGGCAGTAATCCTGGCTGGATATCGACGGCGACGCTAGTGCCGATGCGGTGTCGGAGGACTGCCTCATCGAGGACCTGCGCCTGCTGATGGCCGGCGCGGTGCGCATCGGCACAAGCGGATCACCGAGGAAGCGCGTAAACGCGGCCAGGGCGGCGCGCTCATCGTTCGAGCGGCGCGCGCACCGTGTCGCCCGGTTCCGCCGGCGCCGGCGATTCCAGCCGTACCCGCACTACGGTGGTGGTGCAGTTCGCCTCGGCCACCACCCGGGCCGATACGCTGCCGAGCATCCGGCGGACCCCGGTCACGCCGCGGGCGCCCATCACCAGGTGGTCGATGCGGTTGCCGCGGGCATGGTCGATCAGGGCCTGGGCCACGTCGCTGGATTCCAGCACGTGGAAGGTCAGCAGGTGGTCGGGCAGTTGCAGCGCGCGGGCCCAGTGGCGCAGTGCGAGCAGGCGCTTGACGTGGCGGTTGCGCCCTTCGATGTCCAGATTGCTGTCCAGGCCGATCCGCGAGGTGCGCATCACCGTCACGCAGGCCAGGCGCGCGCCGGGCGAAGTCTGCACGATGCGCTGCACGGTTTCGCGCAGGGCTTCATCCAGTTCCACGTGCTGCTGCTTCAGGTCGATGGCCACCAGCACCAGTGGCGCGCGCACCGCCGGCCCCGGTTGCGAGGCGCGCATCTCCACGCTGTCCTTGCCGAAGAAGTGGAACCAGCGGCGCGCGGTCTGCAGCGTGCCGGCGCGCTGCAGGCGTTCGGCCCGCTCGCCCAGCACGACCTGCTCGGGATGCTGCAGGTCGAAGGCCAGTTGCGCGGCGGTCGGATAGCGCGCATCCGGATCGACTTCCAGGCAGCGCAGGATGATCTCCTGCAGCCACAGCGGCAGCTCCGGCCGCAGGCTGCGCGGCGGCACCGGGTCGCGATAGAAGCGCCGGCGCAGGCCGCGCTGGCTGCGCGGGAATCCGAACGGACGCTCGCCGGTGGCCAGGTGGTACAGGGTGACGCCGAGCGCGAACAGGTCGCTGCGCGGATCGTTGCGCACCCCCAGCACCTGTTCCGGGGCGATGTAGGGCGAGGTGCCGATCGGCACGTGGAACTGCTCGGCCAGCAGGTCCGGCAGTTGCAGGTGGTGGGACAGTCCGAAGTCGATCAGCACGATGCGCTCGACGCCATCCTCGCCGGCATGCAGCAGCAGGTTGCTGGGCTTGACGTCCAGGTGCACGACCTTCTGCCGGTGCAGGTCGTCCAGGGCCAAGGCCGCCAGTGCGCCCAGCCGGGCGACCTCCTCGGCCTGGACGGGCAGCTTTTCCAGCAGCGGGCGCAGGGTCGGGCCGCTTACCTGCTCCATCACCAGGTAGGGCTGGTCGCCGAAATCGCCGCTGCCCACGAAGCGCGGCACGTGCGGGCCGCGCAGCATCGGCATCAGCATCCGCTCGACTTCGAAGCCGACCAGTTGGGTGACTTCCTCGCCGTAGCCGATCGACGGCAACTTCATCAGCAGCGGGAATTCCCCGCCCGCGCGGCTGACCCGCCACAGCGTGGCCATCCCGCCCTGGTGCAGCGGCTCTTGCAGGGTGAATTCCCCCACCTGCAATCCCGGGCGCAGCTCCATCGGCATCTCAGGCTCCGGCCAGCAGGCGCAATGCCAGGGCTTCGGGCAATCCCGCTTCGCGCACCCGCGCGGCCGCGCCCTCGTGGTCGTAGGGAACACGCAGGAAGGTAAGCCGGTCGCCCTCGGTATCCAGCCACGCGCAGGACGCGGCCGGGTTGCCATCGCGGGGCTGGCCGCAGGCGCCGGCGATGGCCAGCCAGCGGCGCCCAGGCAACAGCGGGATGGCGACGCCCGCGTGCGGATCGAAATGCGCCGCATCGCCGGGCTGCGAGTAATACAACGCCGGGTCGTGGACATGGCCGCAGAAGGTCAGCCGTTGCGGGGTCGCGTCCAGGCTGCGGCTGGCGGCCAGGCGCGAAGCGACGTAGCTCCAGCGTTCCGGCGCCCAGGCATTGGCATGCACATAGAGTCGGTCGGCCTCCGTCACCTGCAGCGGCAGCGCGCGCAGGAAGGCGACCTGCCCGGCATCCAGTCGTCCGCGCGTCCAGTCGATCGCGGCCCGGGCCTCGGCATTCATGTGCAGGTTGCCGGGTGCCTCCGGAGGGGAGCAGGCAGCCTCGTCATGGTTGCCCAGCACCGCCACCGAGCCCTCGGCCACATGCCCGCGCACGGTATCGACCACCCAGCCGGGATCGCCGCCATAGCCAACGAAGTCTCCCAGGAACGCATATCGCGTGCAGCCCGCCTGGCGCAGCGCCTCGAGGCAGGCTTCGACCGCTTCGCGGTTGGCATGCAGGTCGGCCAGCAGCCCGATGCGCATGGTGGTTCTGCCCCCTTTGCGTCTACTGGGCCAAGCTTATGGCCACGCCCGCCCGACCGCCATTGGGCCTTGGTCGGGCTAGGGGGTGGCAACGCGCACGGGCAGGGGCACGTTGCACAGGTCGATGTGCCCCGCCGGGCGCTTGTAGAAATCGTCGCGGCGGTTGCGCCGCGCTTCGGTCGCCTCGACGAAGGCCTTGCTGTCGGTGCGCAGCAGTTGCAGGGCGACGCGCTCGGCTTCCGGCAGTTCGCTGGCCAGCCTGATCGCCTTGATCTTGGTGCGCAGTCCGGGTTCCTCGTAGAAACCCATCGGCGCCGGGCCACGCGGCATGACGCTGAGCAGTTCCATGCCCTGGACCACGCGGCCGACCACGGTGATGTTGTCGTCCAGCTGCCGCGGCGATTGTCCCGTCACCACGTAGAGCTCGGCGCCGATGCTGCTGTCGGGCTCGTTGTTGCGGCCCGCACCCAGCGTGCCGTAGCAATGCGCCAGCCAGGTCTTGCCGGTGCGGGGGTCGCGTGCGGCCGGGAAGCCGTCGACGAAACCCACCTGCCTGGCCCAGCCGTCGGGATCGGGCAGGCGGTCGAAGCGCAAGCCTGCCGACGGGCGATGGAATTCCGCGGGCAACTTCTTCTTCGCCGTGCCCAGGGCGCGCGCCTTGGCCGGGTCGTCGGCATTGGGATCGCCGAACTGGACCACGAAATTGTCCTGCGAGCGATAGATGCTCAGGCCGTCCCAGAAGTGTTCCCGCGCCAGGGTCCGCAGGTTGCCCACGTGTTCCGGGGCGAACCCGGGCGCCAGCTCGATGACCACGCGGCCACTTTCCAGCTCCATGTACAGGGTGTTGGCCGGATCCAGCGTGCGCCAGGCCGAGGCCGGCGCGGCATCGATGATCTCCTGCGCCGACTTGTACCTGGGCGGCTCGGCCGCCGACAGCGACGATGAAACCAGGGCGAGGGCGCAGGCGAGCAGGGCAGGGCGCAGGATCATGTCGGCAACCAGGGGAAGGGAACCCGGATTCTCTCACCGGGCCCGCATCCCTGGCCAAGCGCCGGTTACTAATGGCACATTCGCTATACCTAACTCAACAATAGTATTGCCTCCAACCTAGCTATCCGGCCGGGGGAGAAGGCGATGACAGACTTCGACATCTACCTGAAGAAGTTCCAGAAGGAACTCAGCGCCGGCACCGTTTCGCTCGCCCTGCTGGCGGTGCTGTCCCAGGCGGAGCAGCCGATGTACGGCTACCTCATCGCCAAGCAGCTCGAGCGGGTGGGCGAGGGCGTGCTCAGTGGCAAGCAGAGCGCCCTCTACCCGGTCCTGCGCAACCTGGAGGGCGCCGGCCTCCTCGACAGCTTCGTCGAGCCGTCCATGTCCGGGCCCCCGCGCCGTTACTACCGCATTACCCCAGCCGGGCAGCATGCCCTGCGCGAATGGAGCGCCGCCTGGCGCGCCACCCGTGATTCCGTCGATTCCGTCCTGAGGGGGACTTCCGCATGAACGCCCAAGGCCTGCCCACCACCATTCCCGCCTACCTGG
>SEHC01000456.1 GCA_004173415.1 Lysobacteraceae bacterium | reverse complement strand
CTCAGCGCAGGTCCAGTTCGTGGTGGATCAGGACCACGCATTGCGAGGCGAACAGCATCTTCGAGCCCAGCGCGATCTTCTCGGCACCCAGGCGCTCGAGGCTGCCGAAGGTCTTCTTCGGCATCGGGATGTGGTCGGTCAGGAGGAAACAGGGGTTGCCCGCGAAGGCCTGTTCGCGGATCGGCGTGCCCTTGCGGTCCATCACGAACAAGGCGTGGTCCTCGGCCAGCACCTGCACCAGCCGCTCGAAGGCCAGGGTCTGCACGCTCACTCCCGATTCCACCGGGCGGGTTTCTTCCTTGCCCATTCCCCGCGACGCGTCCAGGGCCTTGGCGACCTTGCCCAGCAGTGCGCGTTCGTCGAATCCCCCGATCTCGTGCATCGCGTTGGCCTCGAAGCGGATCGTGCGGGAGAAATCCTGGGTGCTTTCCAGCACCAGGTAGACGACGACGTCGGCGCGATGCGACTGGGCCACGAAGATCGCGTTCATCAGCGTATGCGCCAGGATTTCGGTATGCGCTTCCTTGCCGACCGACTCCAGCAGCTTGCGGCTGTCGGTGGGCGCGGCGCGTGCTCTGAGTACGAAGGTTCGCATGGGAGTCCTGGCGGGTTCGGCGTCGCCACAGCGGGTGGCGCGCGGCCGGCCATTGTCCCTGCAAAGCGGATTCCGGGACACCCTTGTGCCCGGCATTCCTTGCCAGTCTGCGGGCCGAACCCGGGTCAGCGCGGCCTGTCACGATCCCGCGCCATGGTGCGTCCTGGACCGGTCCGATGGAGAATGCCCCATGCAATCCGAAACCGATCTCTTCGAACAGCAGCGCTCCCGCCTGTTCGGCCTGGCCTATCGCATGCTGGGCACGCCCGCCGACGCCGAGGACGTGCTGCACGAGGCCTGGCTGAGGCTGCAGGCGCACGGCCTGGCCGCCTTGCAGGACCCGGAGGCGTGGCTGGTCACGGTGACGACCCGCCTGGCCCTGGACCGGCTGCGCCGGGCCAAGGCCGAGCGCGTGCACTACACCGGCCCGTGGCTGCCCGAGCCGCTGGTGCCGGAAGCCGAACATCCGGATGCCACGCTGGAGCGAGGCCAGTCGCTGACCCTGTCTTTCCTGGTGCTGCTGGAACGCCTCAGTCCCGACGAGCGGGCCGCGTTCCTGCTGCATGAAGTGTTCGATTACAGCCACGCCGAGGCCGCCGCGATCCTGGAGATCACCGAGGACGCCTGCCGCCAGCGCGTGCACCGTGCCAAGGCCCGCCTGCGCGAGGGACGGCCCCGCTTCCAGGTGGACCAATCGGCGCAGCGGCGACTGCTGCAAAGGTTCGTGGCGGCGATGGCCGAGCCGACCGCCGAATCGCTGCGAGCGCTGTTCGCCGCCGATGCGGTGCACGTAAGCGATGGCGGCGGCCTTGCGCGGGCCACCCTGCGACCGCTGCACGGGGTCGATCGCCTGGTCCGCCTGTACCTGCAATTGGCCGGCAACCTGCGCGGGCTCACCTACCAGACGGTCATGCTCAATGGCGAACCTGCACTCCTGATCCACGACGGCGAGCGGGTCCTGTCGGCGATGTGGATCGAGTCCGATGGCGAGCGCATCACCGCGATCCACGCGCTGCGCCATCCAGGCAAGCTGGCGCGATTGATGGCTGTCACGAACGTGGGCGGCCCTGCGTCCTTGCATTGAAGCGGCGGATTCCCGTCGCGCTTGCCGCAAGGAACTGTTCCATGAAGCGTTTCAACCTGCAGAGCCACTACGCGACCCTCAATCCGCTGATCGCGCTCACCCAGGAGGTCCACGCCCGCGGAGGCCTGGAACCGGCGCTGGTCGAGCTGGTGCTGATGCGCGTATCCCAGATCAACGGCTGCGCTTTCTGCCTGGACATGCACAGCAAGGATGCCCGGGCCGCGGGCGAGACCGAGCAGCGCCTGCACCTGCTGCCGGCATGGCGCGAGACCACGCTGTACAGCGCACGCGAGCGCATCGCCCTGGCATGGGCCGAGGAACTGACCGTGCTGGCCCCGCACGAGGCGGTGTCGGACACGCTTTACGCCCAGGCCAGTGAACTGTTCCAGGAATCCCAGCTGGTCGACCTGACCCTGCTGGTGGT
>SEHC01000042.1 GCA_004173415.1 Lysobacteraceae bacterium | reverse complement strand
AGGCTGGTGACGCTCTGCATGGCGACGGCTGTCGCGATGCCTGCGACGCCGTCTTCCCATCCTGCGATTGCACAAGGCCTGCGCTGCCTGCGAGGGACGGGCCGCCGCGTGCATCACGCAGGGAGAAACGCATGTCCACCCACCCCACCGATCACCCTCTTGGCAGGGGCTCCAGCCCCGACGCCACGCCCGTTGCCGAAACCGCGGCGGACGCCGCTACCACATCGCCTGCGACCGGTATCGCGCCTGGCTTCGACCTCACCCCGCCGCCGACCGCCACCGCGATGAGCGTGAGGAAGCGCAATGGCGGGCAGGAGCCGGTCGACCTCAACAAGATCGTGCGCGCGGTGCAGCGCAACTGCGACGGCCTGCATGCGATCGACCCGATGCGCGTGGCCACCCGCACGATCAGCGGGCTGTACGACGGCGCCACCACGCGCGAACTGGATGAACTCTCGATCCGCACCGCTGCGCTGCTGACCGCCGAGGAACCCGAGTACAGCCGGCTGGCGGCGCGCCTGCTGGCCGACACCATCGGCAAGGAAGTCACCGGGCAGGAGATCCATGCGTTCTCGCAATCCATCCTGCGCGGGCACGAGGTCGGGCTGATCAACGACCGGCTGCTGGGTTTCGTGCAGGCCAACGCGCGCAAGTTGAACGATGCCCTGGACGCGTCACTGGACCGGCGCTTCGATTACTTCGGCCTGCGCACCCTGTACGACCGCTACCTGTTGCGCCACCCGCACACGCGCAAGGTCATCGAGACCCCGCAGCAGTTCTTCCTGCGCATCGCCTGCGCGCTGAGCGAGGACGTGCCCGAGGCGCTGGCCCTGTACCGGCGCATGGGCAACCTGGACTACCTGCCCAGTTCACCGACCCTGTTCAACGCCGGCACCACCCACGAGCAGCTGTCCAGCTGCTTCCTGCTGGACTCGCCGCAGGACTCGCTGGAATCGATCTACCAGAAGTACGGCGACATCGCCCAGCTGTCCAAGTTCAGCGGCGGCATCGGCGTCAGCTTCACCCGGGTGCGTTCGCGCGGCTCGCTGATCAAGTCGACCAACGGCCACTCCAACGGCATCGTGCCCTGGTTGAAGACGCTGGATTCCTCGGTCGCGGCGGTCAACCAGGGCGGCAAGCGCAAGGGCGCGGCCTGCGTGTACCTGGAGCCCTGGCACGCGGACGTGGAGGAATTCCTCGAGCTGCGCGACAACACCGGCGACGAGGCCCGGCGGACCCACAACCTCAATCTCGCCAACTGGATTCCCGACCTCTTCATGAAGCGGGTCGAAGCCGACGCCGACTGGTCGCTGTTCGATCCTCGCGCGGTACCGGAATTCACCGACCTGTTCGGCGCCGATTTCGAACGTGCCTATGAGCAGGCCGAACTGCAGTCCAAGGCGGTGAAGTCGATCAAGGCAAGGGAGCTGTACGGCCGGATGATGCGCACCCTGGCCCAGACCGGCAACGGCTGGATGACCTTCAAGGACAAGTGCAACCGGGCCAGCAACCAGACCGCCAGGGCCGGCAACGTCATCCACCTGTCCAACCTGTGCACCGAGATCCTGGAGGTCACTTCGGCCGATGAGACCGCGGTGTGCAACCTGGGTTCGATCAACCTCAGCCACCACCTGGACGAGGATTCCCCCGCGTCCCATCAGGCCTTCGATTTCGACAAGCTGGCCGAAACCGTGCGCCTGGCCGTGCGCCAGCTGGACCGGGTGATCGACCTGAACTTCTACCCGATCGAAACCGCGCGCCGCGGCAACCTGCGCTGGCGCCCGGTCGGACTGGGCGTGATGGGCCTGCAGGACGTGTTCTTCAAGCTGCGCTTGCCGTTCGACGGCGCCGAGGCGCGTGCGCTGTCGGCCAGGATCGCCGAAACGATCTACTACCACGCGCTGGAAACCTCGGTCGAGCTGGCCGAGGAACGCGGCCGCCATCCTTCCTTCGACGAGACTCGCGCAGCCAGGGGCGAGTTCCAGTTCGAAGCCTGGAACGTGGCGCCGGCGGACACGGACCGCTGGGAGACGCTGCGCGGACGCATCGTCGAAAGCGGCCTGCGCAATTCGCTGCTGATCGCCATCGCCCCGACCGCGACCATCGCTTCCATCGCCGGCTGCTATGAATGCGTGGAGCCGCAGACCAGCAACCTGTTCAAGCGCGAGACCCTGTCGGGCGACTTCCTGCAGGTCAACCGCTACCTGGTCGCCGAGTTGAAGAAACTGGGCCTGTGGACGCCGGAAGTGCGCGACGAGATCAAGCAGGCCGAAGGCTCGGTCCAGGGCATCGCCCGCATTCCGCAGGCCCTGCGCGAGATCTACCGCACCACCTGGGAGGTGCCGATGCGCTCGCTGATCGACATGGCCGCCGACCGCGGCGCCTTCATCGACCAGTCCGCCTCGCTGAACCTGTTCATGGAAAGCCCGAACATCGGCGCGATGTCGTCCATGTACATGTATGCGTGGAAGAAAGGCATCAAGACCACCTACTACCTGCGCTCGCGGCCGGCGACGAAGATCGCCAAGACCACGCTGGGCAATGCAACGGTGGAATCACCGAAGCCTGCCTACACGCCGGTCGATGCGGTGAGCTGCTCGCTGGAAAATCCGGAGAGTTGCGAGGCGTGCCAGTGAAACAGGAACGAGCAATGAGGAACGAGGAACGAGTACAAGCAAGCCGTCACTCTTTTCTCGTTGCTCTCGGCTCGAGCCTCAGTTTTCGTCGCATTGTCGTCAGCATGCGACTGACTTCGTCAATCAATCCGTATGTCGGCCTCAGCAACTCGGGAGCGAGCCAGCCCAATCGCTCGCAAAGCAGCAACTGCGTATGCAGCTCGGAAAGCGAGCCCTGGGCGATGGCAAGGAACTGCGCTTTCTCGCGCCTGGATTCCCGCGACCAGCCTTCGGCGACGTTGCTGGGCACGGAGACCGCCGCACGGCTAAGTTGCGAACGGAGCCCAAAGCGTTCTGCGGCGGGCAAAGTTCCCGCGAGTCGGCATGCCTGCTCGGCCAACGCCATTGCCTTGTTCCACATCACCGCATCCCGGTAGTGCATCGACGCCTCCCCTCATGCTCATTGCATGCTGACGCTGTCGCGCCTTCCAGCCATCAGGAAACTCCTATGTCCACCTCGGAAATGTACCCGCACCACCTCGTTCCTCGTTCCTCTGCACTCGTTTCCCGCCTTTTGGATCCCGGCTTCGAACTCACCCTGCGCCCCATGCGCTATCCGCAGTTCTACGAGATGTACCGCGATGCGATCCGCAATACCTGGACGGTGGAGGAAGTCGATTTCTCGCTGGACACCAGCGACCTGAAGAAGAAGTTCGGGCCGGCCGAGCGGCACCTGATAGAGCGCCTGATCGCGTTCTTCGCCACCGGCGATTCCATCGTCTCCAACAACCTCGTGCTGAACCTGTACCAGCACATCAATGCGCCGGAAGCGCGCATGTACCTGTCGCGGCAGCTGTACGAGGAAGCGCTGCACGTGCAGTTCTACCTGACCTTGCTGGACACCTACCTGCCCGACCCGAACGAACGCGCCAAGGCCTTCGCTGCGGTGGAGAACATCCCCTCGATCCGGCGCAAGGCCGAGTTCTGCTTCAAGTGGATCGATTCGCTGCAGGGCGTGCAGCGCATCGAGACGCGCGAGCAGCGCCGTCAGTTCCTGCTCAACATGGTCTGTTTCGCCGGCTGCATCGAAGGCCTGTTCTTCTTCGGCGCCTTCGCCTACGTCTACTACCTGCGCTCGCGGGGATTGCTGCACGGCCTGGCCAGCGGCACCAACTGGGTGTTCCGCGACGAGAGCGCCCACATGGCCTTCGCCTTCGAGGTGATCCGCACCGCGCGCGACGAAGAACCGGACCTGTTCGACGATGACCTCAAGGCGCAGGTGGTGCAGATGATGTCCGAAGCGGTCGACTGCGAGGTCGCCTTCGCCGAGGACACGTTGAGTGGCGGTGTCGCTGGCCTGTCGATCAAGGACATGCGCCAGTACCTGGAATACTGCGCCGACCAGCGCATGGCCCAGTTGGGCATGCCGAAGCATTTCGGCAGCAGCAATCCGTTTCCGTTCATGGATCTGCAGGACGTGCAGGAACTGACCAACTTCTTCGAGCGCCGCGTCTCGGCCTACCAGGTCGGGGTGCAGGGCGAGGTCGGCTTCGACCACGCGTTCTGATCACCTGCCAGGCCGGCATCGCGCCTGGCAGGCCGGCGGACGGTCCGCTATGGTGGCTGGGCGACGCAGGCATCGGTCCGGTGCCGTCGACAGGGGGAAGACCATGCACCGTTTCGCTTGGCTGGCGCTGGTCGCCGGCAGTCTGGTTTCCGTGGGCGCGAAGGCGCAGACACCGACCGCCCCGCCACAGGGATTCGGCTTCTGCACGGTGACCGACAGCAGCAGTGCGCAGGTCAGGATCTGGGCCTCGCCGGTTTTCCCGCTGACCCATGCGCCCACCGACCCGGCCGGCTTCCAGCGCAGCCAGGAACTGGCCGGCGAGTTCCTTGCCCACGTAACCACCCTTGGCGGGGCAGGCAGCAAGAGTTGCGTGGTCCTCGCCTCGCAGGAGGAAGCCGCGTCGTTCCGCGAGGAGCGGCGTGCGAACTGGGACAAGCGCATGTATTTCATCAAGGTCGGCGACTGGCGCGAAGTGGCGTGGACGCCCGCCGCCTGGTCGCCGGCCACGGCCACGGCCCCGCCTGCGGAGCTGACCCGCTACTTCTACTGCTACCAGGTCGACACCGACGTGCTGCCCCGCCGCAGCCATACCGTGGCCACGACGGTGTTCGCGCGCACGCTGCCCGCTGGCGACCGGATGGCCGGCTACGACAAGGCCGCCGCCTACAGCTTGCAGTTCAGGCAGCAGGTGCGCGCGCACGGCTTGCCGGAAAACGGCGATTGCGCACCCTACGACACCCGCGCCGAAGCCGAGCACCAGCAGCAACAGATCCGCAGGCACTTCAAGGGCTTCAACATGCAGTTCGACGAGATCGCATGGACGCCCGGCGACGCAGACCTTGCCCCCACGGTCGCGACGCCGGCACAGGCCGCGCCCACGGCGTCGGCCAGGGCGCCGATGCCTGCGACCGGCCTGGGCCTGCGGATAACCGGCGTCAGCGCCGAACTGGCCCAGGCCCTCGGCCTGTCCTCCACGCAGGGCGCGTGGGTGGTGGAGGTCGCTGACGGCAGCCCGGCGATGAAGGCGGGGATCAGGCCGATGGACGTGCTGGTGGAAATCGCCGGCCAGGCGGTCACCGGCCACGGCGACGTGCCGGCCATCGCCGGCCGCCTGCGTCCCGGTTCCGAAGCGCCGCTGCGGGTCTGGCGCGAGCGCCGGATGCTGGATCTCAAGCTCGTTGTCTCCGCGCAGTCGCCAGCACCGGCTGGCATGGCGGCCAAGCCAGCGGGCGTTGCAGCGGAAACGGGCCAGTATTGCACCGCGTTCGTGATGCGTTCGAAGGAAAACCTGATGCTGCACGTGCCGGTCTGGCACGTTCCACCCAGCCAGGCCAGCCGGCCGGCGCTGGCTGATTCCCTGTCGCGCCTGATCGCCGCGGTCATCCAGGCCAATCCGGCCAAATGGACGGCGCTGCCAGCGGTTGCGTGTCACGACAACTTCGGCGTGTTCGCCGGCGAGTCCTTCTGCTTGACCAATACCTACAAGCACTTCGGCGGTTCGCAGATGGCGGCGCAGTTCTGCAATGCCTCGAAGGAGCTGATCGAAAAGCGCTGGGAGATGATCAGGTCCGATGGCAGCCAGGCACGCATCTTCCCGTGGCCGGTGGCGCCTTGAGCCTGCCGTGCGCCCTCCATCGGCCCCTCAACTTGATGCCCCGGCGGCAAACCTGTCCAATGCAATGATGGCTTCCGGTCCTGCGCCGCTTTCACCCGACCGCCGCCGCTTCCTTGCAGCGGGTGTCGCGGCAAGCGTAGCCGGCCTGGTGCCACCGGCCGCACTGGCCGGCAGCTGCGGCGCCAGGCCAGGCTCGTGGATTCCCTCTACTGAATTCCTCGACCGGTTGCCGCGGATCATGCAGGCGTTCGCGGTACCTGGCGTGGCCATCGCGGTGGTCGAAGCCGGCGAAGTCGCGTGGAGCCGGCCGTTCGGCGTGACCCACGCGCTGACCCGCCAGCCGGTGGACGCGCGCACCATCTTCGAGGACGCCTCGCTCAGCAAGCCGGTGTTCGCCTACCTGGTGCTGCAGTTGGTGGACCAGGGCCTGGTCGACCTTGATCGACCGCTGGTGCAGTACCGGCGACCGGACTACCTGGCCCGGCATCCGTGGATCGACAGGATCACCCCCCGCGACGTGCTGCGCCATTCCACCGGCCTGCCGAACTGGCGCGCCTCGCCGGCGACGGAGAAGCTGGTGCCGATGGTCGAGCCGGGCACCCGCATCGACTATTCCGGCGAGGCGATCTTCTGGCTGCAGCTGGCGGTCGAGGCGGTCACGGGCCAGAGCCTGGACGAATCGATGCAGGCGCGGCTGTTCGGCCCGGCCGGCATGCGCGACAGCAGCTTCACGTGGAATGCGGACCTCGCATCGCGTTCGGTTTACGGGCATCGCAGGCACGACACGCCGGACCAGGGCATGCCGCCGCAGATGTTCCGCGAGCAGTGGGGCATCGCCCAGCAGGTGGCCGATCGCCTGGGCAAGCCGTTGTCATCGTGGAAGTACGCCGATGCCGCGCGCGTATTGCCGGAAGTGATGGCGCTTGCTCCGCCCGGACTGGTGACCTGGCCGGGCGATATCGTCGCCAACGCGGCGGCGAGCCTGCGGACCACGGTGCGGGATTACGCGACCTTCCTGACCCTGCTGATGCCACGCAAGCAGCGTGCCCGCTGGGAGATCACCGAAGCCACGCGCCAGGCCATGCTCACGCCGCAGATCAGGATCCCGGGGCGCTGGACCGAGAAAGGACTGGGCTGGAACATGGAAGCCACCGCGGACGGCCCCGTCTTCTACCACTCGGGCAGCAACGGCGACATCTTCAAGAATTTCGCGGTCGGCGATGCGCAACGGCAGCGCGGCATCGTGGTGCTGACCAACGGCGGCAGCGGTTCCTTCGTCCACCAGCGGGTGGTGCGTGCCGCGACGGGCTACGACCTGCTCTCCTACGACCTGTAGAGCCGGGCTTGCCCGGATGCTCCGGACCTTGGATCCGGGCCTGAGCGGATGCCCCGGCCCACGGATCGCGGCGCGGTGCGGTGCGGGAGCGGCTAGTATCGGCGCATGCGCCCCGACTACATCCTGACCCTGTCGTGCCCGGACCGCACCGGCATCGTCTACCGGGTGACCGGCCTGCTCTACGAGCTGGGCTGCAACATCCTCGATGCGCAGCAGTTCGGCGACGAGGAAAGCGCGCGCTTCTTCCTGCGCGTGCATTTCGACCTGCCCGATCCGTCCGAGGCCCCGACCCTGCAGGAAGGCCTGGCGTCGTTGGCCGACAGTTTCGGCATGGACTGGAACCTGCACGATGCGCGCCGGCGCGCGCGCCTGCTGGTCCTGGTCAGCCGCCAGGGCCACTGCCTCAACGACCTGCTGTTCCGCGCGCACAGCCGCCAGCTGCCGGTGGACATCGCCGCGGTGGCATCCAACCACGGCGACTTCGCCGCCCTTTCGGGCTCCCATGGCGTTCCCTTCCACCACCTGCCGGTGGATGCAGCCAGCAAGCCGGCGCAGGAATCGGCGATCCTCTCGCTGGTGGAACGCGAGCGCATCGACCTGGTGGTGCTGGCGCGCTACATGCAGATCCTGTCGCCGCAACTGTGCGCGGCGCTGGCCGGCCGCGCGATCAACATCCACCACAGCTTCCTGCCCAGCTTCAAGGGCGCCCGCCCCTATCACCAGGCGCATCGCCGCGGGGTCAAGATCATCGGCGCCACCGCCCATTACGTGACCCCCGACCTGGACGAAGGCCCGATCATCGAACAGGACGTGGCCCGCGTGGACCATGCGATGACCCCGAAGGAACTGGAGCGCCTGGGCAGCGATACCGAGTCTCAGGTCCTGGCCCGCGCGGTGCGTCGCCACGTCGAGCACCGGATCCTGTTGAACGGGCACCGCACGGTGGTGTTCCGCTGACCGTGTTGCGCGACTCGCGTCGCTCCTACGGCGGGGCGTCCTCGCCACGGTACAAGGCAGGCTCCGCGCGCCTGAACACCCGGACCGCGACATAGACCAGCACCAGCCCCGCCAGTGCCACGCCGATGGCCAGCCATTCCCTGCCGCTGAGGGTGGTCACGATCAAGGTCATCGCGATCACGCCCAGCGCCGGCACCAGCGGGCCGCCCCACAGTACGAAGGGCGTGCCGCCGCGCTCCTGCAGGCCGGCCTTCTGCCCGCGCCAGGCAGCCAGGCTGACCAGCGCATAGACCAGGCAGATCGCACCGCCTGAAATCAGCGCCAGCGCATCGAACGTCCCGCCCAGGGCCAGCAGCCAGGCGCACCCGGCATGCGTGACCAGGGCCAGCAAGGGCACGCGATGGCTTGCGCTGACCCGACCGTAGGCATGCGGCAGGTAGCCGTCGCGGCCCAGAGCGAAAAGCAGGCGCGAGGAGCCGAGCAGGTTGCCGAGCAGGAACCCGGCCATCGAGATGCACGCGGTGACCAACAGCACGATCCGCCCGGGCCCCCACAGCGCCGCGGCGGTGTCGGCGATCGGCACGCCGCTGCCGGCCAGCGCCGGCCCGAGCAGGCCCTGGCTGACCACCTGCAGGCCCATGTACAACAGCACCACCAGCAGGATCGCCACCAGGGTCGCGCGCGGCACGCTGCGCGAGGGATCGCGCACCTCGCCCGAAGGCACCAGCGCCGTCTCCATGCCTGAGTAGGCGAACATCACCAGGACCATGCCGGTGCCCAGCGCCGCCCACGACGGCACCGCGCCGGGATCGAAGCTGACCTGGGTCCAATCCACGAAGAACAGGCCGGCGCCGGCGAGCAGGAACAGCGGGGTCAGCTTCAGCGCCGCCAGCGTGGTGATCGCGCGCGCGCCCAGCTTCACCCCGAACGCGTTGAGCGCATACAGGACCAGGTACAGCGCGGTCAGCAGTCCGGCGCGCGGCAGCGGCTGCCCGAACCACGGGACCAGGTTGGCCACCTGCACCGCGAACGCCGCGGCCACGCCGGCGCTGGAGGCCACGTTGCTGATCCACATCAAGGCCCCGGCCAGGAATCCGGCGAGGCTGCCGAAAGTCGCACTGAGGTAGCTGTATGGCCCGCCGGTTGCGAGCGCACGGCTGCCGATGGCGGCGAAGCACAGCGCGACCGGGATGATCGCCAGGGCGCCGGCGACCAGGGCCAGCGGCGCGGCGATGCCCACCTGTGCCGACAGCGCCGAGGGCATGCGGAAGATGCCGCCGCCGACGATGATGTTCATCACCGCCGCGGCCAGGGCGAACGAGCCGACCGCGCGGATCAGCGCGGCGTCGCCTTGCAGCGGCTTGTCGTTGCGCATGCTCGGATCGGCGCTCATGCAGGTCCTCGGTCGGGGCGGGCGCAGCGTCGCATGCCGATCGATGGATTGCGAGTCGTGTCCGGCCTGTCGATATGCCATTACCTCATGTAGGTGCGGCGTACGCTTCCCCCTGTAGGAGCTGCGTAAGCTGCGACCGCGGCAACCGGCATTCGTATAGCGGTCCGCAAGCGCATGTTTTCCGG
>SEHC01000041.1 GCA_004173415.1 Lysobacteraceae bacterium | reverse complement strand
GTTTGTTTGATGAAGTTGCGTTTGCTTGCCGCCACCCTTGCGGCCATGTCCCTGGTAGCCGGCTCCGCCTTCGCGCAAACCACGCCGGCGCCGAACAAGAACGACCTCAGCTATGCCCTCGGCTACGACCTCGGTCGCAACCTGGTCGAGAGCGGCGAAGCGGTCGATGTCAACACCGTGATCAAGGCCCTGCAGGAAGGCTATGCCAAGAAGGAACCGACCGTTCCGGTGGCCCAGCTGCGCACCGCGGTGGAGACCATGCAGAAGCGCCAGGGCGAAAAAGCCAAGGCCGCGTTCGACAAGGCTGCGGTCGAGAACAAGGCCAAGAGCGACCAGTTCCTGGCCCAGAACAAGGCCAAGCCCGGCGTGCAGACCCTGCCGAGCGGCGTCCAGTACCGCGTCATCGAGGCGGGCAGCGGCGCCAAGCCGACGGCTTCCAGCACCGTGCAGCTCGAGTTCACCGGTCCGTTCCCGTTGGGCCAGCGCCCGCAGCAGGCGCGTCCCGCCCAGCAGATCCCGTCGGTCAAGGTGAGTGAAGTCGAGATGCAGGGCATGCGCGATGCGCTGACCCAGATGCCTTCCGGCGCCAAGTGGGAAATCACCCTGCCGTCGGAAAAGGCTTATGGCAACGACCCGCGTACCGGCTTCCCGCCGAACCTGGCGGTGGTGTTCGAAGTCAAGCTGGTCAGCATCAAGTAAGCGATCTGTCCTGAAGTTCCACTACGCCGGCCCCAGGCCGGCGTAGTTTTATGGCGTATATGTACCTGGTCCCGGGCGAGTCCCGGCCTTGCCGGGTCTGGTGTCCGATTAGATGAATACCGCTTACCGCGCCGTGCTCAGCCCGTGCACCGGCGTCTGCAGCCTGGGAGATGACGGGCTTTGCCAAGGTTGTCTGCGTACAACCGGAGAGATTGCACGCTGGTCGCAAATGAATGACGACGAACGCCTGCGCCTGATGGAATCGGTCCTGCCGGGCCGCGAGCAAGTGCGTGCCGGCTTCGAGTCCCTGTTGCGCGAGCGTGACCGGTTGCAGGGCGTCCTGCATCCCCTTTCCAGCCTGCCGCTGCAGCCAGGCTGGAACCATGACGAACTGGCCGACCTGCTGCCTCCCGGGCCCCCGATGGAATCTGCGGTGCTGGCCGGCCTGGTTCCGCGCAAGCAGGGCACCCAGGTGCTGCTGACCCGTCGTACCGACGGTTTGCGCCACCACGGCGGCCAGGTCAGTTTCCCGGGTGGACGGCTCGAGCCCGGCGACAGCAGCCCGATCGCCGCGGCGATCCGCGAGAGCAACGAGGAAATCGCGCTGGCTGCGTCGCAGATCCATCCTCTCGGCTTCCTTGATCCCTTCACTACGATCAGCGGTTTCAGGGTCGTGCCGGTGGTGGCGGTGATCGACCCGGCCTACGTTGCCGTGGCCAACCCGAACGAGGTCGCCGATGTGTTCGAAGTGCCGCTGGATTTCCTGATGGCGCCGCAGAACCTGCGTCGGGTGGAAGTCGATTATCGAGGCCGCCGCCGTGCGGTACTGGAATACGACTGGCCCGGACAGCGCATCTGGGGCGCGACGGCGGCCATCCTTTACAACCTGCGCGAGCGCCTTGCGGGGATCGCATGAAATGGACCACGCTGGTTGCGGTCGATGAACTCGCCAACGCGATTGGCAATGAAGAACTGCGGCTGGTGGATGCGCGGTTTGCGCTGATGGATCCGCCGGCGGGGCGAGCCGCATACGACGTCTCCCACCTGCCCGGCGCCATCTATGCCGACTTGAATCGGGACCTGTCCGACCTGCAGTGCCACGGCGAGGGCAGGCACCCCTTGCCCGGCGCGGCCGGTTTTGCGGCCAGGCTCGGCGAATGGGGCATCGGCCCCCGCCACCAGGTGGTGGTCTACGACGCGGGCGACGGCAGCATGGCCGCGGGCCGCCTGTGGTGGATGCTGAGGCTGCTCGGGCACGAGCGCGTGGCGGTGCTCGATGGCGGCCTGGCCGCGTGGCGTGCGCAGGGATTGACCGAAACTTCCGAGTCCGCCTCCCTGGAGGCCGAGCCTGCCTATCCGGCAAGCTTCGACATGTCGCGGGTCGCCACCGCCAGCGAGGTCCAGTCGCGCCTTGGCCAGGCGCCAGGCTGGCTGCTGGATGCGCGCGCCGGTGAGCGTTTCCGAGGCGAGATCGAGCCGATCGATGCAGTGGCCGGCCACGTTCCCGGCGCGGTCAATCGTCCGGTTGCCGACAACCTCGAAGCGGGTCGCTTCAAGCCCGCCAGGCAGCTGCACGCGGAGATCGCCCCATTGCTGGCCGGCCGCGATCCATCCGACGTGATCCTGATGTGCGGATCGGGGGTGACCGCCTGCCACCTGCTGCTGGCGCTCGAGCACGCTGGGCTGCGGGGAGCGAGGGTGTATGCCGGCTCGTGGAGCGGCTGGCTCGGCGATCCATCCAGGCCCATCGAACGCTGATCAACGAGCTGGAATCCCGGCCTCGCCAGCGGGCTATTTCTTCAGTTTCGCGACCAGTGCGTGCAGGGCGGCCTGCGCGTCCGGCGAATACCAGCCTTCGACGAAGCGGTCTATGCGGATGTTGTCGGCATGCAAGGCGGCGACCAGGTCGGCGCGGGCGATGGCGCGGGTCTGCAGCATCGGCTGGCGCGGCAGCTTCAGCAGTTGCTGCAGCCAGGCGATGGCCCGGGGCACCACGTCGGCGGGAGCGACCAGTTCGTCGACCAGGCCGATCTCCAGGGCGCGTTCGGCAGGCACCATTTCCCCCGCTACCAACAGCCGCTCGGCGCGGTGGGTTCCTACCACCCTGCGCAACAGCTGCTGGATGCCCTCGGGTGCGACCAGTCCCACCTGGGTTTCGTTGAGGCCGATGGCATAGGGGCGTGACGGATCCGCGCTGCGGGCCATGATCCGGTAGTCGCAGCACAGCGCCAGCACGCAGCCGCCGGCGGGGGCATGGCCGGTCAGTGCGGCGACCACCGGGACGCGCGAATCGGCCAGGGTACGGGTCGCGCCGAAGAAAGCGCTCCAGCTGTCCAGCAATGCGTCGCGATCCTCGCCGTGCGACAACAGATGCGGCACGTCCAGCCCCGCCGAGAACACCCTGTCGCCGCCCGAGAGGACCACGGCCTGCGCACCTTCGGCGGTGGCCGCTTCCAGCGCTGCGATCAGGGCCCGGCACAGCTGGGTGTCCAGTGCATTGACCGGCGGCCGTGCGAGCCTGATCTCGCGGATGGAACCATGCTCGATGATGTCGACTGGCGCGCTCATTTATCTTCTCCGGTGCGGTTGGCGGATATCATAAGGGCATGGACAACCGACATCTCGCCAGGCGCGCACTGGCCCTGTTACTGGCTACTTGCGCGTTGCAAGCCGCGGCGCGCGAGTGCAGCCCCGCGATCAAGGACAGCTGGGTCCGCCTGCCGCCCAGGTCGATGCCGATGATGGCCGGCTTCGGCCGCATCACCAATCCATGCCCGACGCCGGCCGTCATCGTATCGGCCAGCAGCCCGGCGTTCGCCGAGGTGTCGTTACATGAAACGCGGGTCATCGACGGCGTCAACCGGATGCGCGAACTGGAGCAGTTGCGGATCGCCCCCGATGGCAACGCGGTGCTCAAGCCCGGTGGCATGCACCTGATGCTGATGCGGCCGCACGCGCCGCTGAGCGAAGGCAGCAAGGTGGTGGTCGCGTTCAAGCTGCAGGACGGACGCGAGATCCTTGCCGAGCTGGGGGTCAGGAAGGCGGCCCCATAACGTCGCGGGCCGTGCGCCGGAATTGGCGCACGGATCAGGCAACAGCCTTGCGCAGGTCCTCCGGCAGGCTCACGCTCCTGCCGGTCGCGGTGTCGATCCAGACGATCACCACGTGGCCATCGCAATGCAGGGCCGCCGGTTCGGCGGAGGAAAGCAGCCGGTGGCCGATGGTCATGCTGCTGTTGCCGATCCGGTCGACGAACAGTTCGACCCGCAACTGGCTGGGCCATTGGATCGGCTTGCGGTAGTTGAGGGTGCTGGCCGCCAGCACCGGCGCGCTGCCCCCGGTGATGGAAACCCCCACCTGGGACAGCCATTGGATCCGTGCTTCCTCCAGGTAGCGCAGGTACTGGGCGTTGTTGACGTGGTTGAACGCATCCATGTCGCCCCAGCGCACGTCGATCCGGGTGCTGAAGATTGCCGCGCGCGCGGGGCTTTCGGTCATCCCGCTCATTTGCGGGCCTTCTTCGCCGCTGCGGCGGAAGCCTTGGTTTCCTTCGCCGCCTTCTTCAGCGCGGACTTGCGCGGCGGCAGCACGGCCGGCCTGGCGACCGCCGCCGGCTTGCCGGGCTTGCTGGCCCGGGAGGCCGGCAGCAGCTTGGCCAGGAACTGGCCGGTGTAGGAAGCGGGTTCGGCGGCGATCTGCTCGGGCGTGCCCGTGGCCAGCACCTGGCCGCCGCGATGTCCGCCTTCGGGGCCGAGGTCGACGACCCAGTCGGCGGTCTTGATCACGTCCAGGTTGTGTTCGATCACGACGATGGTGTTGCCGTCGTCGCGCAGCTTGTGCAGCACCGCGAGCAGGTGCTCGATGTCGTGGAAGTGCAGGCCGGTGGTGGGCTCGTCGAGGATGTACAGGGTGCGCCCGGTGTCGCGGCGCGAAAGCTCCTTGGACAGCTTGACCCGCTGCGCTTCGCCGCCGGACAGAGTGGTCGCGCTCTGGCCCAGCTTGATGTAGCTCAGGCCCACGTCGACCAGCGTCTCCAGCTTACGCGCCAGCGCCGGCACCGGTTCGAACAGTTTCAGCGCGTCCTCGACCGTCATCTCGAGGATGTCGTTGATGTTGTGGCCCTTGTAGGTGATCTCCAGCGTCTCCCGGTTGTAGCGCTTGCCGTGGCAGACGTCGCAGGCCACGTACACGTCCGGCAGGAAGTGCATCTCCACCTTGATCAGGCCATCGCCCTGGCAGGCCTCGCAGCGGCCGCCGCGCACGTTGAAGCTGAAGCGGCCCGGCGAGTAACCGCGGGCGCGCGACTCCGGCACCTGCGAGAACAACTCGCGCAGCGGCGTGAACAGGCCGGTGTAGGTGGCCGGGTTGGATCGCGGCGTGCGGCCGATCGGGGACTGGTCGATGTCCACCACCTTGTCGAATAGGTCGAGGCCCTCGATCTCCCGGTACGGCGCCGGCTTGTGCGAGGCGCCGTTGATTTCGTTGGCGGCCAGCGAGTACAGCGTGTCGTTGATCAGGGTCGACTTGCCCGAACCGGAGACGCCGGTGATGCAGGTGAACAGCCCCGCCGCGATCTCCAGGTCCACGTCCTTGAGGTTGTTGCCGCTGGCGCCGCGCAGGTGCAGGGTCATCTTCGGATTGGGTTTGTGGCGCAGCGTCGGCACCTCGATCCTGCGCTTGCCCGACATGAACTGGCCGGTCAGCGAACGCGGCGCCTTGAGGATGTCCGCCAGTTGGCCCTCGGCCACGATCTCGCCGCCGTGCACGCCGGCGTACGGACCGATGTCCAGGATGTAGTCGGCCGCGCGGATCGCATCCTCGTCATGCTCGACCACGATCACCGTGTTGCCGAGGTCGCGCAGGCGGGTGAGGGTGGCGAGCAGGCGCTCGTTGTCGCGCTGGTGCAGGCCGATGCTGGGTTCGTCGAGCACGTACATCACCCCGACCAGGCCGGCGCCGATCTGCGAGGCCAGGCGGATGCGCTGGGCTTCGCCGCCGGAAAGCGTGTCTGCCTTGCGCTCCAGGGTCAGGTAGTCCAGCCCGACGTCGACCAGGAATCCCAGCCGTTCGCCGATTTCCTTGACGATCTTGGCGGCGATCTCGCCACGCCAGCCCGGCAGGGCAAGGCCACGGAAGAAGGCCAGGGCCTGGTCGACCGGCAGGACCACCAGTTCGGACAGCGCGCGGTCGGCCACGAACACGTTGCGCGCCGACTTGTTGAGGCGCGCGCCGCCGCATTCCGGGCAGGGCCGGTCGCTGATGTACTTGGCCAGTTCCTCGCGCACGGCCGCCGATTCGGTCTCGCGGTAGCGGCGGTCGAGGTTGGGCAGGATGCCTTCGAACTTGTGCTTGCGCTGGTTGCGCCCGCCGGAGTCGGTGAGGTAGGTGAAGGTGATCAGTTCGCTGCCGCTGCCATAGAGGACCGCATTGCGCACGCTTTCGGGCAGGGACTGCCAGGGAGCGTCGACATCGAACTTGTAGTGCCGGGCCAGCGAGGCCACCAGCTGGAAATAGTACGCGTTGCGACGATCCCAGCCGCGGACCGCGCCGGCCGACAGCGACAGTTCGGGGTGCACCACGACCCGGGTCGGGTCGAAGAACTGGGCCACGCCGAGGCCATCGCAGGACGGGCAGGCGCCGAGCGGTGCATTGAACGAGAACAGGCGTGGTTCCAGTTCGGGCAGCGAATAGTCGCAGACCGGGCAGCTGTATTTGGAGGAGAACAGCAGCGGCGCCGCGTCGGCGTTGTCCTCGTCCAGCGACAGCACCGAGGCCATGCCGTCGCCCAGCTTGAGCGCGGTTTCGAAGCTCTCGGCCAGACGCTGCTTGATGTCCTGGCGGGGCTTGAAGCGGTCGATGACCGCTTCGATCGTGTGCTTCTGGCGCAGGGCCAGCGCGGGCACGGCATCGATTTCATGCAGCTGTCCGTCGACGCGCACGCGCACGTAGCCCTGCGCACGCAGCTGGTCGAACACCTGCACGTGTTCGCCCTTGCGGTCGCGGATTACCGGCGCCAGCAGCATGTAGCGCTTGTCGCGGCCCGCATCGGAGTCGCCCAGCGCCAGCACCTGGTCGACCATCTGGCTGACGGTCTGGGCCTCCAGCGGATAGCCGTGGTCCGGGCAGCGCGGCAGGCCGACGCGCGCATACAGCAGACGCAGGTAGTCGTAGATCTCGGTGATCGTGCCGACGGTCGAGCGCGGGTTGTGCGAGGTCGACTTCTGCTCGATCGAGATCGCCGGCGACAGGCCTTCGATGTGGTCGACATCGGGCTTTTCCATCACGCTGAGGAACTGGCGGGCATAGGCCGACAGCGATTCGACGTAGCGGCGCTGGCCTTCGGCGTAGATGGTGTCGAACGCCAGCGAGGACTTGCCGGAGCCGGACAGCCCGGTGATCACGATCAGCTTGTCGCGGGGCAGGTCGAGGTCGATGTTCTTGAGGTTGTGGGTCCGCGCGCCGCGTATGCGGATGAAGTCCATGGCCATCGGTGGGGGTCCGGGTAGCGAACAGGGGAGCGTAGCGATCCGCTGATCTGGGGGCAAATACCGCCAGTGAAAGCGTTGCCGGCGGCCCGGTTTGCCTGGGGGACAGGCTGGGAGCCGCCCTGGAAAGGCATTTCCACCCCCCGGTCCGGCGCATGCTTGGCCCGGCCACCGGGGTGGTTGACCCTAACCTGCTGAAACCATTACAATTCCGCTCCTGTCTGCCCTCGATGGCGGCAGGGTCAATAAAATAACTACAGAAGGAAACACCCATGTACGCAGTTCTAGTCACCGGCGGTAAGCAATACCGCGTGATGACGGGCGAGACGATTCGCGTCGAGAAGCTCGAGACCGAAGCCGGCCAGGAGATCAAGTTCGACCAGATCCTGATGCTGGGCGACGGCGAGGGCATCAAGCTCGGCGACGCGCTGAAAGGCGCCACCGTCACCGCCACCGTCAAGTCCCATGGTCGCGCCGACAAGGTGCGCATCATCAAGTTCCGCCGCCGCAAGCACCACAAGAAGCAGATGGGTCACCGGCAGCACTACACCGAAATCGAAATCACCGGCATTGCCGGTGGTGACAGCAAGTAAGGAGATAGGTCATGGCACATAAAAAGGGCGTAGGCTCCTCGCGCAACGGCCGCGACTCCAATCCGAAGATGCTGGGCGTCAAGATCTATGGCGGCCAGGCAATCGACGCCGGCAACATCATCGTGCGCCAGCGCGGTACCGAGTTCCATCCGGGTCCGGGCGTCGGCTTGGGTCGCGACCACACGCTGTTCGCGCTGGTCGACGGCAAGGTCGAGTTCTCGGTCAAGGGCGCCAAGAAGCGTCGCACCGTGAGCGTCGTCGCGGAGGCGTAAGCTCCTGCGGCAGCAAGCGAATGGCCCCGCCGCGTGCGGGGCTTTTCGTTTCTCCGGCGATGCCGCCGCGGCCCCCGCGACGCCCCGGCGCGGCCGGCAGGCACGTTCCTCCGTTTCCACGTTCTTCCGTTCCCCACTTCCGAATCCAAACTTATGAAGCTCGTAGACGAAGCAGAAATCGATGTCGTGGCCGGCAATGGCGGCGATGGCTGCATTGGCTTCCGCCGCGAGAAGTTCATCCCGCTGGGCGGCCCGGACGGGGGCGATGGCGGCGGTGGCGGCAGCGTGTGGATCGAGGCCGACGAGAACATCAGCACCCTGGTCGATTTCCGCCACCAGCGCATCTTCAAGGCCCAGCGCGGCGAGAACGGCATGGGCCAGCAGCGCTACGGCAAGGGCGGCGACGATCTGGTGATCAGCGTGCCGGTAGGCACCGCCATCACCAATGTCGGGACCGACGAGCTGATCGGCGACCTGACCCGCCATGGCGACCGCCTGCTGGTGGCCAAGGGCGGCAAGGGCGGCCTGGGCAACATGCATTTCAAGAGCTCGGTGACGCGCTCGCCGCGCCGGGCCACGCCCGGCGACGAAGGCGAGGCGCGGACCCTGAAGATGGAACTGAAGCTGCTGGCCGACGTCGGCCTGCTGGGCTTCCCCAATGCCGGCAAGAGCACCTTCATCCGCGCCGTCTCGGCGGCCACGCCGAAGGTGGCCGACTATCCCTTCACCACGCTTTATCCGAACCTGGGCGTGGTCAGCGTCGAGGCGCACCGCAGTTTCGTGATCGCCGACATCCCCGGCCTGATCGAGGGCGCGGCCGATGGCGCCGGGCTGGGCGCCCAGTTCCTGCGCCACCTGCAGCGCACCCGCCTACTGCTGCACCTGGTGGACATGGCGCCGATGGAGGGCGGGGTGGAGATTTCCCCGGCCGAGCAGGTGCGCGCCATCGAGCGCGAACTGGAGCGGCATGACCCGGAACTTCTGCAGAAGCCGCGCTGGCTGGTGCTGAACAAGGCCGACCTGATGTTCGAGGACGAAGCCGCCACCCGCGCCGCCGAAGTGGTTGCGGAGCTGGGCTGGTCCGGGCCCTGGTACGTGACCTCGGCGGTTTCCCGTGACGGCACCTGGCCGATCATGAAGGACGTGATGGCCTTCTTCGACCGGCTTAAAGAGGACGAGCAGGACGCGCGCGATGCGGCCGGCTGAGGCAGGCACCGCGCGAGCCGTCCGTTCTCCGCGCCGGCCCCGCGCCTGGGGCAGGCCGTTGTCCGCGGCCGGCGGTGTGACCGCGCCGCGCCCGCAAAAAACCCGGCCGGAGCCGGGTTTTTTTACTGCCATGCGGGACGCCGGATCAGGCGGCCTGCAGGGCCTTGATGCGGGCGGTCAGGCGGCTCTTGTGTCGAACGCTGGCCGGTATTGCGCATGTTGCGCACGACGGCCTGCTTGGCGCGCTTCTTGGCGGACTTGATATTTGCCACGGTGGGTATCCTAGGAAATCGTTGGGTGGAGCGGTAATGGGCGGAATGCGGAAAAACGAACGCGAAATTATGGTCTATTCAAGCACTTGCGTCAACCCGCCGGAGAAGAGCCGATGAGTGGCAACCGGCTGCTGCGTTCCACCGCCATTTTCAGCTCGATGACCTTCCTGTCCCGGGTGTCGGGGCTGGTCCGCGACCAGGTCTACGCCGCGGTGTTCGGGGCCGGGCCGGCCATGGACGCATTCGTGGTGGCGTTCCGGATCCCCAATTTCATGCGCCGACTGTCCGCCGAGGGATCGTTCTCGATGGCGTTCGTCCCGGTGCTGGCCGAGTACAAGGCCACCCGCAGCCAGGCCGAGGTCAAGGCGCTGGTCGACCGGGTCGCGGGCACGCTGATGGCCGCGCTGGTGGTGCTGACCGCCGCGGCGGTGCTGGCCGCCCCGGCGGTCATGCGCCTGTTTGCCCCGGGCTTCGAGCCCGGCAGCGAGCAGTCGCAGCTGGCCGCCGAGATGCTGCGCATCACCTTCCCGTATGCGCTGTTCATCTCGCTGGCCTCGCTGGCTGGCGGGATCCTCAACAGTTACGAGCGTTTCGCCGTCCCCGCGCTGTCGCCGGTGCTGATGAACGTGGCGATGATCGCCGCAGCGCTCGGCCTGGCGCCGCTGATGCCGCGAGGGGGCCTGGACCCGGTCCTGGCCCTGGCCTGGGGGGTGTTCGCCGCGGGCATCCTGCAGCTGGGCTTCCAGTTGCCGGCGCTGGCCCGGATCGGGCTGCTGCCAAGGCCCCGCTGGGGCCTGGCCCACGCCGGCGTGCGCAAGATCCTGAAGCTGATGGTGCCGACCCTGTTCGGCTCCTCGGTGGCCCAGGTCAACCTGCTGATCAACACGATGATGGCCTCGTTCCTGGTCGGCGGCAGCGTGACCTGGCTCTACTACAGCGACCGCCTGCTCGAGTTCCCGCTGGGCATGTTCGGCGTGGCGATCGGCACGGTGATCCTGCCGCACTTGTCCAGCCGCCATGCCTCGACCGATCCGCAGGGCTTCTCGAAGGGCCTGGACTGGGGTTTCCGGCTATGCCTGCTGATCGGCATCCCCGCCTGCATCGGCCTGATCCTGTGCGCCGAGCCGCTGGTCTCCACCCTGTTCCAGTACCGCAGGTTCACCGCGACGGACGTGCGCATGAGCAGCCTGAGCGTGATGACCCAGTCGATCGCGGTTCCTGCCTTCCTCCTGGTCAAGGTGCTGGCACCGGCGTTCTATTCGCGCCAGGACACGCGTACCCCGGTGAAGGCGGCGGTGGTCTCGGTGATCGCCAATGCACTTTTCACTGTGCTCCTGTTCGCCGGACTCCTGTCCTTCACCGAAGCCGGCCAGGCCGCGCTGGCCAGGAGCGGCGGCAGTTGGTTCGCCGCGCTCGGCCACCTGCCCGGTGCGCATGCGCTGCTGGCCCTGGCCATCGCCCTGGCCGGCTGGCTCAACGCCTTGCAGCTGTGGTGGTACCTGAAGCGTGCCGCGGTCTACCAGGTGCAGGCCGGCTGGGGCCGGTTCCTGCGCCAGATCGCCGTGGCCAGCGTGGCCATGCTGGCGGTGCTGCTGGCCCTGCTCTGGCTGTGGCCGGAATGGACGCCGTGGTCGTGGTGGCAGCGCGGCTGGCGCCTGCTGGTGCTGGTCGGGGCCGGTGGCGGGCTGTATGGCGCGGTCCTGTGGCTGCAGGGCATCCGTCCGCGCGACCTGCGCGGCCATTGAGCCGGGCGCGCCCGGCTATACTTCATGGTGATGAGCAGGCTGTTTCGTGACGTCGATGGCGGGGCGTTGTTCCCGCAGGGTAGCGTGGTCTGCATCGGCGCCTTCGACGGTCTGCACCTGGGCCATCGGGCGCTGGTGCGCCATGCGGTCGCCCGTGCCCGCGATTTGTCCCTGCCGGCGGTGGCGTTGAGCTTCGAACCGCTGCCGCGCGAATACTTCTCCCGCGAGCTTCCGCCGCCGCGCCTGACCCTGGCCCGGGGCAAGTACCAGGGCCTGCGCGCGCTGGGCGTCGACGGGGTCGGCCTGCTGCGCTTCAACGACTTCCTCTCGGCGATGAGCGCTGAAGAGTTCGTGCGCCGGCTGCTGGTCGGCCGCCTGCACGCCCGCGAAGTCTGGATCGGCCCGGAATTCCGCTTCGGCCACCGTCGCGGCGGCGACCTGGCGCTGCTGCGCGAGCTGGGTGCCGGCTCGGGCTTCGTCGCCGGCGAGATCGAACCGGTCCAGTGCCAGGGCGAGCGCGTGTCCAGCACCCGGATCCGCGAGGCGCTGCGCAGTGGCGACTTCACCGACGCCGCGCGCCTGCTCGGGCGGCCCTATTCGATCGCCGGCCGGGTGGTCCGGGGCAAGCAACTCGGCCGCACCCTGGGCTTTCCCACCGCCAACCTGCGCTTTCCCAAGACTCCCGCGCTGTCGGGTATCTACGCCACCTGGGTGCATGGGGTAGGGGAGCGCCCGCGCGCCTCGGTCTCCAGTTTCGGCACCCGGCCCACGGTCGATGGCATCGAGCCGCTGCTGGAAGCCCACCTGTTCGATTTCGATGGCGACCTCTACGGTCGCCATATCGAAGTGGAATTCGTCGCCAAGCTGCGCGACGAGCTGAAGTTCCCCGATCTGCCCTCGCTGACCGAGCAGATGCAACGCGACGCCGAAACCGCGCGCCGCCTCCTTTCCGAACAACGACTACGAGCGACCGCGTGACCACGGACTACAAAGCAACCCTGCACCTGCCCGCCACGGAATTCCCGATGCGCGGCGACCTGCCCAAGCGCGAGCCGCAAACGCTGGCGCGCTGGGAGGCCGAGTGCCTGTACGCGCAACTGCGGGCCAATGCCAAGGGGCGCCCGCTGTTCGTCCTGCACGATGGTCCGCCGTATGCCAACGGCGCGATCCACCTGGGCCATGCGGTCAACAAGATCCTCAAGGACATCATCGTCAAGTCCAAGTACGTGGCCGGCTTCGACGCGCCCTACGTGCCGGGCTGGGATTGCCATGGCCTGCCGATCGAGATCGCGGTCGAGAAGAAGCACGGCAAGGTCGGGGCGAAGCTGGACGCCGAACAGTTCCGGCAGAAGTGCCGCGAATTCGCCAACGAACAGATCGACATCCAGCGCCGCGATTTCAAGCGCCTGGGCGTGATCGGCGACTGGGAAAATCCTTACCTCACCCTCGACTTCAAGTTCGAAGCCGACGAGATCCGCGCGCTGGCCAAGATCGTGGCCAATGGCCACCTGCTGCGCGGCGCCAAACCGGTGCACTGGTGCTTCGATTGCGGTTCCGCATTGGCCGAAGCGGAGATCGAGTACCAGGACAAGGTTTCGCTGGCGGTGGACGTGGCCTATCCGGTGCGCGACCTGAAGGCGCTGGCGGCGGCGCTGGACGTCGTCGTTCCCGAAAGCGTCGAAGTGGCCGTGCCGATCTGGACCACCACGCCGTGGACGCTGCCGGCCTCGCTGGCGGTATCGCTGGGCCCGGACCTGGATTACGTGCTGGTCGAGGGTCCGGCGCACGACGGCAAGCGCCGCTGGCTGCTGCTGGCCGAGGCGCTGGCCGAACGCGCCTCGCAGCGCTATGGCGTTTCGGATTTCGTCGTGCATGCGCGCGTGAAGGGCAGCGCCCTGGAAGGCATCGTCCTGCACCATCCGTTCTATGCGGATCGCGAGATCCCGGTGATCCTCGGCGACCACGTGTCCGCCGATGACGGTACCGGCGCCGTGCACACCGCGCCCGGCCACGGCCAGGAAGATTTCGTGGTCGGCCAGAAGTACGGGCTGATCGAGAAATACACCGCCGGGCAGATGAACCCGGTCGACGGGCGTGGCGTTTACCTGCCGTCGACGGCGCCCGCGGGCGAGCTGGTCCTGGCCGGCCTGCACATCTGGAAGGCCAACGACGCGTTGGTCGATGCTTTGCGCCAGAGCGGCGCGCTGCTGGCCTTCCACAAGCTCGAGCACAGCTATCCGCATTGCTGGCGCCATCGCACCCCAGTGGTGTTCCGGGCCACGCCGCAATGGTTCATGTCGATGGAACAGGCGTACCTGCGCCGCGATGCGCTGGCCGCGATCAAGCACGTGACCTGGTATCCGGAATGGGGCCAGGCGCGCATCGCCGGCATGGTCGAAGGGCGGCCCGACTGGTGCATCAGCCGCCAGCGCACCTGGGGCGTGCCGATCACCCTGTTCGTGCA